>CAZMFZ010000012.1:0-42947 GCA_964565665.1 uncultured Bifidobacteriaceae bacterium
GAAAAGGGATTTTGGAAAAATAAATAGCGCTAGAAAAAAGATAATAATATTAATATGAAAGAAAATAAAGACGAGAAAAAGGAGGGGAAAGTACCAGGAAAAGATTTTAAAAGAAATTATGGTGTGCAACGAGCCCCAGAATCGAAAGATATGGTATTTGGCATACGCCCAGTAGAGGAACTATTTAAATCTGATAAAGAAATTGAAAAGATATTTTTCGATAAAGGACAAGGAAATTTGCAAGATTTGATTCGTGAAGCCAAAATCAGGCAAATACCTCACTCGTTTGTACCGATAGAAAAACTGAATAGCATTACCCGAAAAAATCATCAGGGAGTTATCAGTTTTGTATCGCCCGTTCGCTACCAAAAGCTCGATAATTTACTTATTAGTGTATTTGAGCAAGGTAAAATACCTTTAATATTGGTACTTGACCGTATTACTGATGTTCGTAATTTTGGAGCTATATCTCGAACCGCAGAAGTAGCAGGTGTAGATGCGATTGTAATTCCTACACGTGGTTCGGCTCAAATCAGTGCCGATGCGGTAAAAACTTCTTCAGGTGCATTAAATTACATCCCGATTTGCAGGGAAGAAAATTTGAAAGACAGTTTAAAATTCTTAAAAGAATCGGGCTTGCAACTGATGGGTTGTACTGAAAAAGGAGGAGATTACTTGTATAAAGTTGATTTTTCAGGCCCTACAGCCATTATAATGGGTTCAGAAGAAGACGGGATTTCAGATGAGTACCTTAAAATGTGCGATACCAAAGTGAGCATTCCAATGACGGGGCATGTGGCTTCGCTGAATGTATCGGTGGCAGCGGGGGTAATAATTTACGAAGCCATAAGGCAAAGGCTTTAATATGCCCAACTATTTTACATTTGCTTGGTTTTAATTTGCAAATGCTCGTATTTGTGTGTTAATACCAAAAACCCGATTCCGAATGAAAATTTCAAGAGGTGAATTTATTAAAAGTGCAGGGCTGGCTTTCGCAAGCACAGCTTTGCCTATTTCCAATATTTATGCTTCAAATCAATATTTAAATACAGAACAACAGCCATTCCAATTTGGAATTTCATCTTATACCCTACGAAAGTTTCCTTTGGATAAAGCGGCTAAAATGTCGCTAAAGATGGGCATTTCAAATATGATTTTGAAAGATGTGCATTTGCCAAGAAGCCTCTCAAGAAATGATATAATTAAAATTACTGAAAATCTGAGAAAACAAGGTATTCATCCGTATGCAGTGGGTGAAATTGTGATGAATACTAAGGAAGATGTAAATAAAGCTTTTGAATATGCCCAAGCTGCTGGCGTCAATTTGATAGTGTCGAGTCCTGATTTGAAACTGCTGCCTGAAATTGAAAAAGCAGTAAAAAAATTTAGTGTTATCAGATGTGCAATTCATAACCATGGTCCTGAAGATTTACGGTTTCCCACACCTGGTTCTGCTTACGATATTATAATCAATATGGATGATAAAATAGGCTTGTGTCTTGATGTGGGGCATACCATCCGTTCGGGACAGGAAGTAGCAAAGAAAATAATAAAATATTCAGACCGACTTTTTGATATTCACCTTAAGGATATGAATGCGGCCACACAGGAAGCTACAAATGTGGAAATTGGCAGAGGTGTTGCCAATTATCCGGAGATAATGAGAGCCCTCAAAAAGATAAAATACGATAAGGTGGCATGCTTTGAAATCGAAAAAGATGAAGAAGAGCCAACAGTAGCCATTTCAGAATCGATTGGGTACGTGAAGGGCGTTTGGAGTGGAATTAATTCATAGAAAAACGGATAGAATTATGTATTACAAACATAATGTTTGTAATACATAATTCTATTTAAGAATGCCTACAACATCCACACAATCAAGTAGATATACTTCTTGGGGTGGCGTAAATTTTGATTTATCCATAATGAAAATAGCTCTATATATGTTTGTATAGCTACCTGCGGTACCCAAAATTTGAAGTTTATCTTCGATAGATTTATTAATCTCATATAGATTAACATTATTGCTCCATTTTACTTCTGCTATTAAAAGCGATTTTTTATCAATTGATTCTGCCAACACATCTATTTCTATTTCAATCTTTTTATCGGGTTTGCCCCAATAGCGATACGCCTTGCTCCAGTCAGTATTGGCCAAGCGAAGGTAGGGGATGGAATTACGCACCAATTCTTCCCATACATTTGCATACAAATGTGGAAGTTTTACGTCTAATTGCTTTTTGATTACATCCCACAGCCCTAATTCAATTATTGATCTATTGGCTGCTATAAATTGCATATAGAAATTCATAAATGGGTCTGCTATCCAGTAAAGCCCTTTTTTAGAGTCTTTTTCAGGCTCCCCAAAAGGCAATTCCTTTTTAAGATACCCCATTTCTATCAGATTGGCCAATGGCCTTGAAAGGCTGGTGGTTGGCTTTTCTAATTTATTGGCTATTTCGGTTATTCTGTGGTTGCCATTTCCAACCAAATTTACAATTGAATAGGCTTGAGCGGCACTTCGCATATCGTCTAAAAATAAACGCATTGGCTCTTCAAGTAAAATTCCGTTTTTATCAAATACAATATATTTAAGTGCTTCTTCTAAATTAAGGTAATTTTTGCGTAGCTCCCAATAGCGTGGCACGCCTCCCCAAGTTGCATATTCTTTCACCGCTTCTATTGCACTACAATTAAGATATTCTTTGAGCCAAAATATTTTCATAGCTTTAAGGTTGAAAATAGCATCCGCTCTGCCATATAGTGGCGAAGTAGTACCCAAGAATAGTTCTCGCATCATTTGTTGTGATGAGCCACATATAATAAGGTTGTATTTCGATTTTTTACCTAAATCAATTATCTTTTGAATAATGCTTGCCAACTCTGATGATCCTTGCAATAGGTACGGAAATTCATCAAGCACTAGTGTTATTTTTTCTTTGAGCGAATTTTCTAGCGCGATAAATAACACTTCCCAATTGGGGTAATTGACACTGTCGAAATCGGGGATAAGAGTGGCTATTGCTGATGCCAAATTTTTTATTTGCAGGCTTTTCTCTGTGAGATCAGAAAGGAAATAAATGCCTTTAGAGCCTATTACATTTCTTAATAGTGCTGATTTACCAATTCTCCGTCTGCCATACACAATGGCAAATACGGCTTTTTCTCTGTTTAGCAAATTTTCAAAAAGTGCCCGCTCGTCAATTCTGTCAAGAAAATCTATCATACAAATGATTATTTTCACAAAGGTATTAATTTATTATGTATTACAAACATTATGTTTATAATACATAATAAACTAAGCTTATTATGGAATCTACTATTGCTTTGAGAACTGAATACTGATTTTGATTGAGGTGTCGAAGAGTACAATTTTGGCATTTCCGTTACGCTCAATGTGGAGGCAAGCTTCATTTAGTAGTTTATAAATGCCTTCTACTCGTTCTAAAGAAAGTGATTTTGCAAAATTTTGAATAAATTTCAGTTCACTTTCGTCTTGTTTTACTAAATCGTTAATACCTAAACTACTCACAAGTGCATCGCGAAGTATTTGCATACTATATTGCAATAATCCTTTCAGGTTTTCGCGGCCTTTTTTACTCAAATCATCGCAGAATGGCAATAAATCAGCATATTTTCTTGAGAAACAAAGCCGCATCCAATTGGCAAAAATGGCTTGATTGTCGTCTTCAACTTCGCCTGAGAGGAAAGTAGCTTTGTTTAGGTTTCCATCTGCAATTTTAGAAATCTGCTTGGCTTTTTTTGGCTCGCAAAGCTCTTTGGAAAGTAGATATTGTTCGGTTTCTTCATCTGAAAATGCCCTAATTTTCACCATCTGGCAACGCGAAAGAATGGTAGCCAATAATTTTTCATAATCATTTGCTACCAGTAAAAATAAAGTTTGGGCGGGCGGTTCTTCCAGCACTTTTAATATAGCATTGGCTGTAGAATTGTTCATTAGTTCGGGCAGCCATATAAGCACTATTTTATAAGGAGATAAATAAGGCTTCATGGCGATATTTTGCAAAATGCTGCGGCCTTCATCTACTGGAATATTAAATTGTTTGTTTTCGGCACCTACAAATTGCCCCCATTCATGCAAGCCGCCAAAGGGCTGCTGTTGTATAAAAAGCCTGAATTGCTTTAGTAGATGGGCTTTAAGTTCGTCTTTGCCTATCTTTTCTAAAGCGGCAAGAGGAAATACCATTTGCAAATCTGGATGGGTAAGTTTGTTGAACTGATGACAAGAAGGGCAGTTGCCACAGGAATCGTGCGGTTGTTTATCTTCACAATTTACATAGCGAGAATAAGCTAACGCCAATGCCAGATTTGCCGAGCCTTCATTGCCCAAGAAAAGCTGGGCATGGGCCACATGATTGTTATCCACAGCATTGATTAATGCTGATTTAGTTTCTTCTAGACCAATTATTTCAGAAAATAGCAACTTTTAAACTATTAAATTATTGATTCAAATTATCACTTTCCCCTGTCAGTGCCTTCAAAGACTGAAATGGTTGTTGGGGATTTCAGCCAAAGCATGCCTATAAAATATTAGGCTCAAAAATAAGAGAATACTACAACTGCGATATATTATTTTCTCAGATTTTATCAAGAGATAATTAATGAGCTAATTTGCACGCAATAGTTTGAGGCAAGGAAACGCTTCAAGGGTTCAAACCCTTGAAGCGTTGGCAAAAGCAAAATCATCTCATTCGCATTTAACATTTAACATTTTCAAATATGTATTTATTAGGTTTCGATATAGGTAGCTCTTCAGTAAAAGCTGCGATTTTAAAAGCAGACTCGGGTGAATGTGTAGCTACGGCTTCATATCCAAAAACTGAAATGGCAATGATAGCTCACCAACCTGGCTGGGCAGAGCAAGAGCCGAATCTTTGGTGGGAAAATGCAAAAATGGCATTGGCTGAGGCTTTGCATATAGGAAATATTAAGGGGGAATTAATCGATGCAATTGGTATTTCATATCAGATGCACGGCTTGGTGGTGGTAGATAGAAACTTAGAAGTATTGCGACCTTCTATAATATGGTGCGACAGTAGGGCTGTAGAGATTGGCAATAAAGCTTTTGAAAGTATAGGAGAGAAAAAGGCTTTAGAGCATTTACTGAATTCTCCAGGAAATTTTACGGCTTCGAAACTGAAATGGGTAAAACTTAATGAGAGGGATATTTTCGATAATATATATAAATTTATGTTGCCGGGCGATTATTTGGCTATGAAGATGAGTGGCGATGTACAAACTACCGCTTCGGGATTGTCGGAAGGTGTGTTATGGGATTTTGTGAAAGGCGATGTTGCAGATTTGGTGCTTGAAGAATACAAGTTTAAGAAGGAATTAGTGCCTGATTTGGTAGATACCTTTTCTCTGCAATCGCAATTGAGCGAATCTGCCGCGAATGAATTGGGCTTGAAAAAGGGAACTAAGATAAGCTACCGTGCGGGAGACCAGCCTAATAATGCTTTCTCGCTCAATGTGTTGAATCCAGGTGAAGTGGCAGCTACAGCAGGTACTTCAGGCGTGGTGTATGGCATAATCGATAGCCCTACTTATGATAAGAAATCGAGGGTAAACACTTTTATACATGTAAATAACGCTAAAAAGCAGAAAAGATACGGGGTGCTACTTTGCATTAATGGTACGGGCATTCAAAACAGTTGGCTGAAAAACACACTATTTGGCAACAAATACAGCTATAATGAAATGAATGCAAAAGGAATGCAAATTAAAGCAGGAAGCGAAGGTGTAAAGGTATATCCATTTGGAAATGGGGCAGAGAGAGTGTTTGAAAATGAATTTATGGGCGGTTCGATTTCGGGCTTGAGTTTCAACACCCACAGCGATGCCCATATTATACGGGCTGCTCAGGAGGGTATTGCATTTGGCATGAATTATGGCATGGATATAATGCGTAACATTGGCATAGATACCAATGTGGTAAGGGCTGGTGAAGCCAATATGTTTTTAAGTCCGGTTTTTCGTGAGGCTTTTGTAAATACAACTGGTGCAGTTGTAGAATTATACAATACCGATGGGGCACAAGGAGCTGCTCGGGGTGCTGGGGTGGGAGCAGGCATTTATAAAGATTTTAAAGATGCTTTTCAGGGGTTGAAAAAGATAAAAACCATTGAGCCTACTGTTGAACTAACGAAAGTGTACCAAGATGTATATCAAAGTTGGGTTGTAGGAATTTGATTAAAGAGGTGAAATTGTAACACCAAGTTTATAGCTTTGATTTGTCATTTTCTCTGTCATTAGAATCATTAAACTCAATGTATCCCTTTTACACTCTCTTTTAATTTTTGCAGTACAGCTTTGTTTTGCGGGGTTTGAATGGTTTTCAATACACTGTTCTTTTCCTTTTTGGTAAGGTGCCAATTGAGCGAGGCTCTTTGTCTCCACGTTTTTACTACGTACTCTTCTACTTCTTTCTGCGAAACTTCCCCATTTTCATAACCTTCAGGCATTGGGCTGTATTGCAGTTCGAGTACCTCCATTTTCCCATCTAAAAATTCGTTGGCATATTCCATAAAATATTCATCGTTATGGTCTTGAATCCAATCCCAACTGGCATATAGGCTGCCAATGGGATTGAATATTTTATCGAAAAGATTGGGTGTTTTTTTGCGGGCAATGGGAATAAGCTTTGGAGAATCTCTAATGCACATAAATACCACACCTGAGGTGTTCTTTTTAATCCAATCGCGAAAAATATAGCTGAATCGCACAGCATCTATCACACCAAAATTATCAGTAAGCCCTGCATCCATTATTTCCATGGCAGGTGAGCTTGGCAAATTAATATTGGGGGTAATGTAAGGAAATGTGGCGCTCATTCGTAGGGCACTTAAAAAGCCTAAATTAGCAGCATCTTGTTCTTTGAAAAACCGCATAAATTCTATGCCTTTCACTTTCAATTGCAATAAATCGGTATTTTGAATTTCTGCCGCATTCATAAACGAGACAGGCTGCGGAGAAATGTATAATTTGCGTCCATCGTTTACAATAGTGGGCGTGAGCAATACCATCGGAATGGCAGCCTCCGCTTCATATTGTTTGTAATCAATCACTTTTTTATTCAATATCCCTGCTGTATTTACATTGAGTTGTTTCTCAAATGCATAGCCTCTGTCTTTCGCATACATATATTTGCCATCTGTAAATGTCTCGAATCGAATAAAAATATCGTTTACTATCAGGCTAAAAACTACGGGATTGAGTATGTCTTTGGCCATGTTGTCGATATATTTTGTGTCATTAAGTTTTATTTTTTCTCTAAAATACGATGCTCCCACTTGCCCTCCCGAAGCCCCAGTAATGCAAACTGTATGATCCATCAGTCTTCCGTCTAGCACACTGTCGGCAGCTTGCATACTTCTGAGCACCCAAATGGCGGCTCTTTGCCCGCCACCACTGGTGCAAACCAATATCATTTTCGGCTTTGCAGTAGTTGAAAATTTCTTTTTCCAGTTTTCAAGAATGAAAATCATCTTATTGTAATCATCTACATAATTATTTTTATTTGATAGACTAGCTATGTTTTCATAAGTGTAATCAGCTTGTTTGGTATTGTAATT
This sequence comes from uncultured Bifidobacteriaceae bacterium, assembly GCA_964565665.1. Classification (GTDB taxonomy): domain Bacteria; phylum Bacteroidota; class Bacteroidia; order Cytophagales; family UBA9547; genus CAZMFZ01. Next base: position 7,596 of record CAZMFZ010000012.1, read on the forward strand.
AAGCCCAAATGCCTGATAGTCAGGGTTTATCAGGCGAAATTGAATGGCATAGTTGGCTGCAAAAAGTAGGGCAACGATGGCGTACATAGTCCAACCTCGCATCCAGAAACTGAAAAAGCCCATAAACATAATGATGGTAGAAATAAGGATAAGAATGCTGGCTCCTGCTGGAATTTGGAAATAAGAGTTGTCACGGAAATAGCCCAACAAAATGATTATTACAAACCCGGCAACTTGTAGCATAAGGGCATTGATGTGGTTGCGATCTATTACTTTGGTTACTAATTCTCGGTCGTAAATCTGAAAGGCATCTACTTTTTTGAATGCTAATGGATAGTCTACATAATAATCTACATGGTAGCGTTTGCGTTTCATAATCTTTATTTTCTGTATCACCCCAACCCTTGTCATTTTTTGATGGCTCAAAGTATTATTGAGATTTTGGGTAAATTTTTTAAAAATTCTATACCCAGTAAGCTTAAAATAAGCCATGGTAAATACCAAAGTAAGTATTATGCCTATGTAAAAACTAAAAAGCTCATTCGCAATCGTGAGGTATTCTTGGCGGCCTTGCTCAACCTGAAAATTCCAAAAACTAATAGAAAATACACTTACAAACACGATAGGTAGAAAACCATTATTGAGGCAAAAGCGCGGAAAAGGATTTTGCTTCATCATCAAAAATTGAAACCTGTAGCTCTCTAATATATAAATGGTGATGTTGTAGGCCATAATAAAAATGCCAAATGCAAAGCCAAGAATAAAGAGGCTTCTGATGCCTGTGTGGTTCATATATTCAGGATCGAGCAAAAGGTATGGCACGCCATAAGTAGTCCCAAAATTGCCCGTAATAATAGCAAACAGCAGTATCCATAGTAGTAGAATGAGCCTGTTTCGCCTAAGTGTAAGCAACAATAATTGTACGGGCAGTGAGTGGTAAATTTTTCTAAGCATGCTTCAAATGTAGTATAATTGATAGTACGGCAGATGTGGAATTTGTGTTATGGTAATGATACTCAGGGCTGTCCTCAACTTTGAGACTCTAATTCAAACTGTCGCATTATTAAAAAAAATGGCAGAATTTACTGACGACCGTATTTTAGAACCTCCAGTGGAGGCAACTCCTATTCCTTAGTTTCAAAACAATTCCTATACTTATTCTAGTTGTCAATTGGATTTTTGAATACCAACCATGCTTACTACTGACGACCAAAACCGCATTATAGAAATGGCTTGGGAAGACCGCACCCCTTTTGAGGCTATTGAACTTCAGTTTGGACTCAATGAAAAAGAAGTGATAGCACTGATGAGAAACGCTATGAAAAAATCTTCTTGGTTAATGTGGCGCACGCGTATGAGCGGACGAAAAACTAAACATGCCAAATTGCAGCAAACCGACTATAGATTCAAATGTACCCTACAAAAAAGCGTAGCTTTCAATAAAATAGCCAAACGGTAGTATACATATATAGCCGTTGCAATTGTCATTCTAATAAAAATAAATATTGTGATACAATAGCATTCTGCACTATATTTGAATTATGAAAACGCTAGAGTTTAAAGCATACGATATACTGCAAAAGTATAATTTCTCGAAAGAAGATGCTGAGGAATTGATTGCTTACATGAAAGAAGCCTCAAAAGATGAAGTGGCAACCAAAAGCGATGTAAGAGAAACAAATGAACAACTCAATAAAATAAATGACACACTAAGTAAAAGAATTGATAAAGTTGAAAATGAGATGAAATTAATTCGCCTAGAAATAAAGAATTCTGCACTAGAAGTTAAAACTTCCATTATACAGTGGATGGCAGGTTTGTTGATTGGTCAAGCGGCACTTATTTTTACTGTTTTAAAGCTTACGGGTGCTATTTGATTAAGGCAAATATTCCACCTTCACTTTTATGCTTGCCGACTGCCCACCCAAAGTAGTATATGCCAATTTCGAAAGTTTCACTACTATATTTTTATCGGTAGTCTCTAAAATTTTACCTACCACACGGGCATATATAGCAGCTTCATTCGCTTCATTCGCTATTTTTACTATAGTGCCGTTTGTTAAGGTTCTATGCAAAACATAATAATATTTATCTCCTTCATTAGTTTCAAACGCTTCCGACTTACCTGACTCTACTATTTTATCGTAGCCGGTATTGGAGCGAATTGTTTTTTTAGACGTCTCTTTTGCTATTTCTATAGGGGTTTGTTTTATTACCTCAGCATTCATATTCACAATTATTTTTGACCCTGTTTTCAACTCACTGTCTAGCAAATTATTCCATCTTCTCAGGTCGTCTACCGAAGCTTTATAGGTTCTGGCCACGGTGTAAAGAGTTTGCCCTCGCTCTACAGTGTGATAAGTAGCACCTGCCACCTCTTCAACTGCCACATTGGCCTTGTTTATTCGTGCTGTTTCGTATGGCACAAATATTTTTTGCCCCACTTTCAGCCCTGTATTTTGTATTTCAGGATTGATTGCCACAATCGATTTTGGTGGAATATTATACTTTCTTGCTATGGAATACATGGTTTCCTTTGGCCCAACTTCATAAAGAATTACAGTTTGCCCATTCTTATTTAAGGTAGATATAGAATCTGTTTCAATGGCAAAAGTGGTGATGGAGAAAAAACTCAGACAAGCAATACATATTATTTTAAAGTTCATATATTTTAAGTTCATTAGAATGTTGTACAAATATGAGACGATTATTGATAACTAAGAAAGTCTGCGTGCCAATGCCGGTTAAGTTTTCAGCCAATAGCCAATCGTGTAGCAGATTGGCATTATTATCTAGCAAAATTAAGCGATTTTGCAATTTATCGCCTTCTTTTATGTAAAACGAAATGATGATACATTCATTGTATTCTAAATACTCTACAGTAAACACAGCTTTTAGTTGCATTTTCTTTTCTAAAAAAGTCAATACTTTGGAGAATGCACTATCGTCTGATTCAAATTTCAAAGGATATAAAACCGAACTGGGAGTATCAAGTTCAAAACCTACTTGGCCTTCAAATTCGCTCATTATTTCACCGGAAAAAAAATTTATTTGAAGAAATTTGGTAAATAATGTCTCCTTTCTATGGCTTACAATAATATGATTTTGACTGATTGATTTGAAAATAAAATCTTTTCGTTCCCAAATTATTTGCTGGTTTGCTATTGACATACAGCTGATACCCAAGTGATTGGCATACTGAATATGATTGTAGCCGTGAAATAGAATATGCCCATTTTTTACGGTTTCTATTCCTGTCCACCAAGGTTCAGAAAGTTTGAAATCTTGCCATATAAGCCCTTTTTCAATTAAATCTACTGCGGCAAACGATACTTCCCTGGCTTCGTAATTGCGTATTTCAAGCACTAATACCTGAAAATCAGTATCGGGAAATATACGCCAAATATGCCCATTGAAAAATGCAGAGAATGAAGCTTCATTTTTCAATATAAAATGGTGGATGAAATGGAAAAGGCATTGTGCTTGCCCCAAATGAATGTTTTTTCTGCATACAAATCATAGCTTTTCAAATTTCCTGAAACGGTGTCGAACATTAAGCAATAGGATGATTTGGCATTGAAAAAAAAATTTTGGTTGGTACTAATGCCCGCAATTTGTTGTAGTTTTCCTGACACATTCTTATTAATTATGAGTGAATCCATATTGCTTTTGCTCTTTGCAATTTTCATATACTTTGATAATTGCGCACCGTCCTTTATTGATATCACATTAGAGTAAGCACCTTTGTATATGGGCTTAAAAATGTCTAAGGGATAAAAAATAGCCAATTCCTTGCTCCAATTGATGTGGCGAATTGTAGAAGTATCTGTAATCCCATTAAAATTGCTAATTTTTGACACAGCATTTTTTGCCATATTCAACTTTTCTTCTTGGGTTTTTAATAAGTTGGCAAAAAATGACTGCTGAGATTCGGGCTTAATTTTATCGGTAAACGAATTGCATGAGATAAATGCAAAGAGTAATACTGCTATACTTGGGTTTACTATTAGCGTTTTAATCAAGTTCATCAAGCAAATAAATAATTTGGTCTGCACTTATGTCGTTCCCTTTAAAAATCAATTTGGCATCTTTATAAAATTCCAGGCGAGTTTGGTGAATATCTCTCAAAAACTGTCCTAATTCTGCTTTGGTTTTGCCTGCAATCATGGGGCGTTGTTCACGCTGGGGCTGGTGCCAAAGCCTTTCTGTAAGTGTTTCAAGCGGAACATCTAGAAAAATGCTCACCCCTGACAAGTTCATTATCGTCATATTGTCGTGAAAACAAGCGGCACCGCCTCCTGTTGCCACCACAGCATCTTTATATTCACAAATTTCTCGCAAATACTTAGCCTCAACCTCCCTAAAATAGCCTTCCCCTTTGGTAGCAAATATTTCTGAAATAGATTTGAGTTCTTTCCTCACAATGTATTCATCAAGATCAATAAATGGAATTTTGAGCAATTCAGCCAGTTTTTTTCCTAAAGTTGTCTTTCCGCTTCCTATAAGTCCTATTAAGAAAATCCGCATATTATGTGTTTAAAACTTGGTTTGGTGGTGTAATTGAAGGCATATATTCAGCCAACATTAAATTATAATTTGCAAAGTTAAGTAAATTGATAAGCAATCGATAGAGAAGATTTTCACGCCTATTGAGTCCTAAATCTGACAGGTACTATCATTCTCTGGCGTACAAACTTGGCCTTTTGCCGTGCAGGTATCCATTTGGGCGATAGTTTCATTACCCGCAACACCTCATTATTGCAACTTTCTTCTATGCCTTTGTATATTTTTAAATCGGAAATAGTGCCATCGTTACCCACAATGAAGTGAACGTAAACAATACCATCTACCTTGTTTTTCTTTGCGTATTCAGGATATTGGATATTTTCACCTAAAAATTTACCAAATGAGATTGGTCCTCCAGGAAATTCGGCCGATATTTCTACTTTCATAAATAATTCATCAGAATATAAGTGGGTACCTGTGGTATCGCTTGAAACTGTTTTAAGGTTTTCTGTGGCTTCGTCTTTGCCTTTTTCTTCCAATTTTATTTCCGATTTCCCTTTGCCATCCGTTTCTTCTTTTCCTTCGGGTTTTACCCCTTTTTTTACTTCTTTCTCATCGTCTTTTACTACAAGCGGGGCATCTGTTATAGGTTTCGATTGCGATTTCTGAGCTGCATTTTTCTGTTCTATTCTTGGTATTTTTACTTCCTGCAATGAGAAATCGGAAGTTTTGTAATCTATCATTTTGTACAGTTCGGGCTCTTCAGGCTTATTTTTTAAAATTAAAAAAAGTAGCACAGCCACCACTACAAAGCAGCTATTAGCAATTATGAGTCCTTTGGAAATATTTTTAGTATAGTTTCTCCTTAATTCAAACGCCCCATAATTTTTATTCCGGTTTGAGAATATGACGTTTAATAAATAATAATCGCTGTTGGAATTGAAGATACTCAAAGTGAAAAATACTAATGTGCAGAGCAAACGAACTGCAAAAGTAAAAATTATTTGGCTGGTTTAGGAGATTTGTAAATCAACAGAAATAACATGGTTGATAAATTTGATTCTAGTACTTATAAAAGTATCTAAAAACCAATACCCATCACTATTTCAAATTTTGGAGCAAACGTGCCATAGAAATTTACCAACCCAAGATTTTTATCTACTTTGTAGCTTTCAGGAATGGGAGGTCGAGTAAATGTGAAAGAACCCTTTTGTGGTATGCCTTGCATATAGGTAAGGCCTGCATTTATCTCAAAGCTAAACAAATCCCATACCCAATGCCTGCCTCCTTCAATTCCTAAGCCATATATAAGTCCATCGAAACTGTAGCTTCCTTTATCTTGTACAGGAAATGAATAAAAACTTTCCACACTTTTAATATCTAAATTTATCACCATTTTTCTCACAGGCACATGAGCACCTACAAACCAGCCTACCAATGCTCCTAAATCTTTATTGCCTACTAATGAATATTGCTTGTCTGTAAAATACCGCCTTACCCCTATTGCTCCGCCATATCCAGTATAGTATATTGTTGCTTGATCTACTCCCATAGAATTTTGTACCCAAGTATTGATGGTTTTGCCCAGCAACTTTGGCCCGTCTGAAAACTCTGCATAGCCATATATGGAATAATTGCCCCCAATATATCGCTCATAAGAAATGCCATAAAATCCAAATAAGGCATATTGAGGTCGTACAGCAATGGTGTTTTTTGCCGTTGGTACTTCTACTTCCACTTCGTCATTTTGAGCATATGCATTTGAAAAACTTAATAAAGCCACAGCAATTAACATAACTGTGCTAAGAGGGAAATATTTTGAAATAAGCATGGTACAAAAGTTGTGAAATCTAGCTGATTTGACAACTTTCATTTGAAAAATCTCTAAAATGGTATTGATTCATCAGTTCTTCTACCAAATACAGCGGACAAATTGTGTAAAACAATTCCATTGTTAAGTAATAATTAAAATTATAATTACACCTGCGTAGAAATATGAAAAAACTTGATTTTATTTGTACAATTAAAATATTTTCAATTTAAAACCTTATAAAAATGGATAAAATTTCAATTAAGCGCATTGTTTTAGTTTTACTCTCATTTATGTGCATCAATTGCATTGCTCAAGAAACATTAGGCAATAAATATACTGATAAAAAAGGGCGTCCTATACGCTACAATATCATTAAAACAAATTTGCTTGGCTGGTCTTTGGGCATGTATAATATTGCTTACGAAAGGAAGCTGGGGACAAAATACTCTGCGGTAATGGAGGTAGTGGTATTTGGCTCGGGATCAGCTGTTCCCGAACAAACGCTGGTTGTAGACGATGAAAATGTCATGTTTTCCTATGGCTCAACAGGCTTTGCCATATCTCCAGAAGTGCGTATGTATTTGGGTAAACATGGCTCACCTCGTGGCTATTATTTGGGTCTTTACATTCCCATTATCAATTATAATGGTAAATTCGATGCCAAATCAACCATTGCACCCGCTTTGAGTACTAATAAAACGGCTACCATTGATGCCAAAGGAAGCTTCACTCCTAACTTTACTTTTTATGGATTAGGGCTTTCTGGTGGCCCTCAGTTCATTATCGCGAACAGAATTTCATTAGAGTTTTACTTAAATATAGCTTTAGGAGTCTATTCTATTTCCAACCCAGATGTAAAGATTTCGGGTACTGGCTCTACAGCATTAACAGGGGTTTTTCTCAACGATAAACAAGCAACCCTAGAAGAGCTGGAAGCCAGAGGCATCAGTGTAGATACCGCACCAGAATATACTTATAGCATTGAAGGGGCACCTGCAAATCCTACATTAGTAACGCATTACAATAAGAGTGCACCTATCAACGAGTTAAAAGACTATAGTTCGGGTTTGCTTGTAATACCACGCATTGGCTTTTCAATAGGTTATGCTTTTGGAAAATAATTGGAGAGCATCTCAAAAACCTTATCAAGTATAAATCCCCCACTTTTTCTGATTTCTTCTCCGATTTCGTAGAATCTTGGAGGAGGAAGATTTCCATAATTGAGGCTTTTCCAGATGCCCTAGGTTTTTTATTGCCCTAAATTCACTTATTTTTGCTTATCTATACTTGGAAAGGCATTTTGCCTTTAATCTTGGTTCTGATTTTACAAAAAATACTATTGAGTTGAAAAGAGTTGCATTTTACACGCTCGGCTGCAAACTAAATTTTTCCGAAACCTCTACAATAGGCCGTTTATTTGAAAATAGTGGTTTTCAGAAAGTGAATTTTGAAGACAGGGCAGATATTTATGTAATCAACACTTGCTCTGTTACCGAAAATGCCGATAAAAAGTGTAAAAAAGTGGTAAAAGAAGCGTTAAAAATTTCGCCCAATGCTTTTATTGCTGTAATTGGCTGTTATGCACAGTTGAAACCACAAGAAATAATTGACATTCCCGGGGTAGATGCAGTGCTTGGTGCTGCCGAAAAATTTCGATTGATAGAATTGCTCGGCACATTTGAGAAAAAAGAAAAGCAAATATTCGCATCTGAAATTGCGGAAGCTACTCATTTTAATACCGCTTACTCGCTTAACGACCGCACCCGAACCTTTTTGAAAGTGCAAGACGGTTGCGATTATACCTGTGCGTTCTGCACCATTCCCCTCGCTAGAGGCAATAGTCGCAGCGATTATATCTCCAATATTGTAGATGCCGCCAAGGAAATAGCCCAAACTGATGTGAAAGAAGTTGTAATCACTGGGGTAAATATTGGCGATTTCGGATTGCACAATGGCATAAGAGAGGAAAAATTTATTGATTTGATAATGGCACTCGATGAAGTGGAAGGCATTGAAAGATTTCGTATTTCATCTATTGAACCTAATTTGCTTACTGATGAAGTAATCGCATTTGTAGCAGAAAGCAAGCGATTTGTACCTCATTTTCACATTCCTTTACAATCGGGCAGCAATAAAATTTTAAAGCTGATGCGTAGGCGATACCAACGAGAACTATATGCCGAAAGGGTGGAAAGGATAAAAACCTTGATGCCTAATTGCTGCATTGGGGTAGATATCATTACTGGATTTCCAGGGGAAACTGAAGATGATTTTTTAGAAACTTATACTTTCCTTAATGAATTACCTATTTCCTATTTGCATGTGTTCACCTATTCCGAGCGTGACAACACTCATGCCATTAACTTGGGCGGAAAAGTAGAGCAAAAAGGTCGTGATGCCCGCACCACTCAATTGAGAAGCCTTTCTGAGAAGAAGAAAAGAAAATTTTATGAAGAAAATTTGGGCAATTCTTTTACAGTTTTATTCGAGAACGACATTGAAAATGGAAATATGCACGGCTTTACTGAAAATTATATAAGAGTAGCGGCCAAATACGATCCTATTTTGATTTATGAAACAAAGAAAATAAAAATAGAAGCCATTAACTCACAATGCTTGGCTGAAGTAGAAGAGTTGGAAGAGGAAGTGTCGCATACACATTAATTTTTCCTCAACAACCTTTATGGCAGTTTCAAGTCACCGAAATGGTTTTATAACACATTTATTTATCAAGTAAAAAGCAGCATTAATGCACAAAATTTCATCACATATTCCTCATTCTCACACCCACGAATCTCATACCCACCATGTGGATGGGAATGAGCAAATATACAAATTTCAGTACAAAACGGCTTTGGTAGTTGCCATCACCTTTGTGACCATGGTAGCTGAAATTGGCTTTGGCTATGCTTCCAACTCGCTCGCTCTGTTGGCAGATGGATGGCACATGTCATCGCACGTGTTGGCATTAGGCATGACATGGTTTGCATATTTTTTTGCTAAAAGATTCACTAAAAATGGCGATATTAACCAAAGCAGCAAGAAAATATTATCACTTTCAGGCTATACAAGTGCTATTATTTTATTGGTAGTGGCCATAATTATGGCTGTAGAGGCAGTCGACAGATTGATGCATCCCGAGCGGATTGCTTTCAAAGAAGCGATTTTGGTGTCATTTATAGGGCTGTTGGTAAATGGCGTAAGTGCATTGTTGCTTCATGATGGGCACCAGCACCACGATCACAATATCAAAGCCGCTTATTTACATGTACTTGCCGATACTGTAACAAGTTTGGCAGCCATTGTATCTTTAGTTATCGGAATGTACTATAATATTTTATATCTCGATGCTTTAAGTGCCATTGTTTCTTCTATAATAATTGTAAAATGGGCTATTTCGCTGGCCTGGACTTCAGGTAAGGAATTAATTGGATATTTTCGAGTGCAATGACAATATTATAAAATACACTTGCTTTCTGTCAACCGCCTTGTGTTTGTGTGTATAAAAGTTTACTATAATTTAATTTTGAATGCCCCCATTTTTTCCGATTTTTGCAATCTTTTTGAAAACATTTTAACCCCAATTATGCCTTTTAAATAAATTAATGGATAGATACGTTGACCTAATTCACCAAAACTACGAGTTTCCTACGGTAGAATTTAAAGAACTCAAAAACGAGCTTTATTTTCACGATATTCCACTGATGAAACTCATAAAAAAATATGGAACGCCCCTCAGGTTGACATATCTGCCAAAAATAACCCAGCAAATTCAAAAAGCACGTAGACTTTTTCGTAATGCCATGAAAAAGTACGACTTCGATGGCAGCTACACCTATTGCTATTGCACCAAATCTTCACACTTCTCTTTTATAGTAGAAGAAGCCTTGAAAAGCGACATTTACCTTGAAACCTCGTCTGCCAATGATTTAGAAATAATAAAGACGATGTATGCTAAAAAGAAAGTTGACCAAGATATTTACATCCTCTGCAATGGCTACAAACAAAAAAAATATACCGATAGCATTATAGATTTGTTTCATAAAGGCTTTGACAATATTGTGCCTATTCTCGATAATATGAACGAGATAAAAGCGTACGAAAATATAGATAAAGAGCTGCAAGTTGGCATTAGATTGGCCGCAGATGAAGAGCCAAAGTTTGAATTTTATACATCCAGATTAGGCATCAGACCTAGTGAAGTAGTAAATTTTTATAAAACCAAGATTGAGACTAATAAGAATTTAAGGCTCAAATTGCTACACTTCTTTATCAATACAGGTGTAAAAGATACGCCTTACTATTGGAATGAGTTCACTGAGTTTTTGCATTTGTATTGTGAGATAAAACAATTTTGCCCCACGCTTGATACCATTGATATTGGAGGAGGATTTCCTATTAAAACAAGCATCAATTTTGAGTATGATTACAAATACATGACCGAGCAAATAATTGAAAATATTGTAAATATTTGCAAGGAATACAATGTGCCTCACCCGAATATATTTACCGAATTTGGAAGCTTCACTGTGGGTGAAAGCGGTGCGATTATTTACGAAGTAATAGATTGCAAAGCTCAGAACGACAAAGAGCTTTGGTATATGATCGACAGCTCGTTTATGACTACCATTCCAGACGTATGGGGCTTGAAACAGCGTTTCATTATGCTTTCCATTAACCAATGGCAGAAAGAATACCAAAGGGTAAATTTGGGTGGAATCACCTGCGATTCAATGGATTACTACAATTCAGAAGCTGAAGGACAAGATATATTTTTACCTGAGTTCAACCCCGAAGAACCTTTATATGTGGGCTTTTTCCATACGGGAGCATACCAGGAATCTGTAGGTGGCTATGGTGGGGTTCAACATTGTCTAGTACCTGCCCCAAAGCATGTATTGGTAGATTTAGATGAAGACGATAACATCCAAACCCGTTTATTTGCCCCTGAACAATCTACAGATAGTATGTTGAAAGTATTGGGTTATAAATAACAAAGTTGCAATTAGTATAAATGCAAAAGCCCTGCTATCAATTGATTCGCAGGGCTTTTGCATTTAAAGGATTTATTGAATAATCAACTTCTTAATAAAAGTATAATTTTCTGTAGAGAAATAAAGCAGATAAAATCCTTTAGGAATGGCATCGAGGTTTAATTCTGTTTTATCAGCATTTGCAATTGTCCATTCTGATTTTACAGATCCTTGCAAGTCTACCAATTTCAACGTTTTTATACCTGAAATATGATTGATAGTAACTTTACTTGAGGCTGGATTGGGATATATTTCAACCCTATTCTCAATAGATTTGTCGGCAAAACCTGAAGGTATAGTTGCCACTCCTGAAATGGATGTTATAGTTATATTCAATGTTTTACTGTAAGTTAAAAACCCATTATTTCCTGTGATTGTAAATATTTGACTTCCCACTTTATTGGCTACATAAGCAATAGAAATGGCCCCAGATACACCATTGATAGATATATTGGCAAAGTTTACGCTGGTTGGTACAATGCTATATGTCACTTGCTGATTTGGTGTTTGATTTATTAGCGTAACATTTATTGTACTATCTCTATTACTTCTGAAATTAACTTTATAAGTAGTAATTATAAAAGTAGGTTCAATAATTATACTACCTACTAATTTGGCCTGCCCAAATGCACTTGCATCTTGCCAAGGAATATTCCTAGCGTTATTGGTAGTACCAGCTACTACATTAGAGCCAATCATAAATCGTCTTGAAGGTCCACCATCTCTATCGTTGTATGAAACAGAAATACCTATCATTTTATTACTAGTGAGTGTAACTAATGAAGCGGCATTTTGAGTCTCTGATAACAGTTCATTGAAAGTACTGTCATACACTGTAATTGCAGTTTCCCAAGTACGAAGTGTTCCTGTGCCAGTAATTGATGTTACAACAATTGGCGTAAACTTATTGAATACCCTTGCAGGGTTAGGGCTCCAAGTAGTAACCCCATCGCCACGTAAATCTAAAGCATCGCCTTGGGCTGAAATATGAAATGCAAAAGCCTTGTTGTTTCGCTCATGCATTGCCTTAGAGTTGCTTTGATTGATTAAAATTTCAACACAATCATAATCGGAGTAGCTCGTGAGAGGATCATCAGTTGCCAGTTTGCCATCAAAAATATTATCGGTTATTTCAGTAAGCACGTAAAGTTTACTGCCTTTCCAAACCGCTTTATATCTTCCTGAAAAATCGCTAGCAGAGGGCATGGTATTTTCATTTCCACTCACATTATCTACCCAAAGTTTATCGATATACGACCAATCTACAAAATTCCAATCGGTGTCATCAGCTTTGCCATCTACTACTATGTTGCCAAAAGCTTGGGGAATTTCTATTGATTCTTCAAAAGATACTTTATAAATGCCAGGTGATGTACCATCATGCTCTATCACATATAAATCATTTTTATAGAGTTCTACCCCAAGTGGAGAATTGAAACCTGTAACTATATTAGTTGTATTGGCTTTATAATTGTCTGAAGACGCATCGTAAGTCAATTTTATTTGAGCCAATGCCCCCCCCGAATTATCGCTATTAAAGGCCGATGCCATGCCACCACTGTTACAGAATACTAGAAATCCATCGTTTTTGAAATCTTTTGATAGGTATCTAACTTTGTCAAATATGATACCAGCTGGAGATAAGTGTGGTGAAAAAGAAGTCATTTTAGTGCCTTCTACGCTGGCATCTTTTATAGTGCTATTGCTTGCATTTGTAAAATCTGTAGTGTCTCTGTACATATCTGCATTAGGCCCCAAATTGATTACCGGCTCTGTTAATATTAAACTTTCTGGTTTTTGAGGAAAATTTGGGTCGGTTTTAAAATGCCCTTCTACCCAGCCTATGCTTTTTACTGGATTAGATTGAATAAAATAATCGGTACTAGTATTGCTAAACCATTGTCCATTAGATATTCCAGGGCTATACTCAGCAAATTGTTGGGGATTATTTACACCACCCAATCGCCAAGGGAAACCGTAATGGTGGCCTTCGCGCAACCAGTTCAACTCTTCCGGGTGATCTCTATCGCCTGCATTTTCAGTGCCAAAAAAATTTCCTGCGGCATCAAACGCCAAACCAAATGAATTTCTAGTACCTCGTGCATACACATAAGGATTTAAAGAATCGTTATTTGCAAGGCGTAGATTCACAGAGGCAATAGGAATTCTGATAATTTTTGTGGTAAGTGGCACATCTCTTTGCCCATCATTTTCCTCGCCATGGTCGGATTTGCTGCCGCTATTTAGGTATAAGTATTGCCCAGAGGGGTCAACATCGATGGCATTCATTCTGTGATCGAATGCACTATTTGATTTTGAATACGGGGCAGATTTTGCTACTGTGGTCCATGTACCACCGCCAGTGATAGGTAAGGTGGCTTTCTTAATTATTCCTGTGATAGAATTGCCATTGTCGATGCTGCCCGACACATATATTATGCCATTATGAATCAACATTCCAGTCATTTGCTCTGTAATGCCATGATTATCTTTGTCGGCTAATTTAGAATAGGTTGGAGAGGTTTTGTAATTAAGCACCTCATAAATGGCATTGATGTTTGGACCACCATCGTGGCTGGTATTAAAATACATCCGCTCAGTTTTCTTATCTATTGCAACACGAACGCCTTGTGCAGGAATGGTTAGCAATTTCTGAACTTTGATTTTTGGGTTTTGCGAGGTAGGTTGTGCAAATACTTGCAAACAAAGCAGTAAAGTGCAAACCAATAAGCTTAAATTTTTAATCATAACATTGTTTTTAAGTAATTGTAGAAAACAAAATTAATGCTTCCAGATGATAAATTGTAAATATAAATACAATTTAATCTTGGTAAAATTAAAAAAATTAGCCTTTTATTTTGGAATAAAAAATAAAAAAAGAAGTACGGGTACACAGCATTATATCTCTACAAATTCTTATAGAGCCGCTTTAGCCTTTCGCTTTTTTCGTTTTCTTTTATCCGCCTCAGCTCTTGCTCTTTGCTTTTCAACCCTACCATTATTAGCGACTTGTAGGCAGAATAACGCACCCAGTCAAATTGCGACTTCTCAGCTAATGGTAGCAATATTTCTGCACCTTTTTCTTGCAATTTGGCGTTTGATTTTATCAAGTAAGTGCCAAAATCTTGAATGATAAAAAACAATGATTCAGGCTTGATAACCCTGATTTTATTTGCAAACCATTCGTATTTGGTAGAATCGTAATTGCTGCTGTAGTATTCAGCTATGGCACTTACAATTTCGGGATTTATTTCGGTGTCAAATATTTTGAGAGTAGAGTCTGCATCTACAGGTTTCAACTTCAAATAGGCTAATAAAGAAGCACCTACTACTGCATAAGAACTGTCTTTTAGTCCTTTTTTATAAATGAGTTCGAATTTAGGCCTTAATTTTTCCGCAATGGTAGTAATGGCTAAAGCTCTTACGGTAGTATTTTTTTCGTTTTGGGCAGTTAGCGATATGCGAAGCAGAATCGCGGTGGTATCTTCTCCTTTGTGTTTTTCCAAATTATCGATGGCAATTTCCCTAAGTTTCCAAAACGGTTCATCTAAAGCTTTTAAGAAAATAGCCCTTACACGAGCAGAATCTTTATAAAATCCTAATTCATCTAAAGCTTGATATTTGGAGAAGTATGTATTAGATTTTTCATATTGAGCCATATATTCCTTCATTGTTTTCTTATGGTTTAGTTTCGAAACCAGTATGTGCTCAGGGTCAAAAATCACTAAATCAGGTTTTTTATTTAATTCAAACTCAAACTCTTGCTTAGCTTTTGTAATGGATATTTCCTTTACTATTTTAGTAGAATCAATGTAAATTTCAATCTTTACTGGGAGTTTGTAAATGGGAGCGTAAGTGCTGTCTTGGGTTTGAAACACGGTCAATTTGAGCTTTCCATCTTGAAAATTATCCATCACAGTTAATTCAGGATGACCTGGTTTCATAAACCATTGGTCGAAAAACCAGTTCAAATCTTGCCCAGTTACATCTTCAAATGCGTGCCTCAAATGGTGAATTTCAGCCGACTTGAATTCATTCTTCTTGAGATAAACATTTAATGATAAATAGAAAGCCGTATCGCCTACTAAATTGCGAAGCATAGATAAAATGCAACCGCCTTTTGCATAAGAATGGCTGTCGAACATATCGTTAGGGTTTTTGTAGCCATAGCGGATGAGCGGCTCTCTTTTAGTTTCCGATTCACGCAAATAACTTTGCAAATCGTTCAATCGGGCATAATCAGCTGCCATTTTGCCTCTTTTGTATTCCTCCCACATAAATTCTGCATAGGTTGCAAACGATTCGTTAAGTGGCAAATTGGCCCAGGATTCGGCTGTTACCAAATCGCCAAACCAATGGTGAAAGAGTTCGTGAGCAATGATATTTTCATAATTATCGTCAAGCAACTCGCGGTCGGTTTTTTGCAAACCATCCATAAAAATAGTTGCTGAAGTGTTTTCCATGGCTCCTGAAACATATTCACGCACCACTACTGAGCTGTATTTAGCCCAAGGGTATTTATAATTAAGTTTGGCAGAGAAAAAACCTATCATTTCCGGGGTGAGTCCGAATATTTGTCGAGCATATTTTTCGTGGCTAGGCTCAACATAATAATCTACTGGGATTTTATTCCATTTGTCGTGTACCACAGCAAATTCACCAATAGCCATCATAAATAAATAGGTAGAATGTGGCAAGGCCTGCTTCCAAAAGTCTGTTCGAGTACCATCGTTATCTTTTTGGCTGTATACAAATTCGCCATTGGAGAGGGTTTTGTATTTTTCGTCTACCGTTATGTACATTTCCTGCGTACATTTTTCATTGGGGCTATCGGTGGTGGGAAACCAGCATGAGCTTGATTCTGTTTCGCCTTGTGTCCATATTTGAAAGGGTTTGGTAGGGTTTGCAGAATCCGGGGTAATAAAAAATAGGCCTTTATCGGAAGTAATGGCCTCGCCTCCGGAAGTTTTCAACTCTTCCGGCTTTGCTATGTAGTCGATAAAAAGCTGGAAGGTATCTTTTAAAGTATATACTCTATCAAGTTTTATTTTTAGCTTTTTCGCATCATAAGAAAATACTAAATCTTTCTTAACTTCCTTTTTACCAATGAGTTGTACTGTTTTTATTTCAAAACCTTTAGCATCTACAACTATTGAATCTTGTGAATAAAAATACGGCTTGAAAGTCAAATATGCTTTACCTAAGAGTTGCTTTTTTGTCCAATCGAAGCTTACTTCCAGCTTGGTATGCAGCAAGTCGGAGTAAATGTTTTGAGCTGGTTTATAGCCAAAGTTTTTGGCTATCCAATCAGGTTTCGACAGATTTGAGATATTACTTTTTCTGCTATTTTTTGAAGGTTTTATTCCTATGCAGGAATTGAGAAGTATAAAAATACTTATGGAAGTGAATAAAATTGCTCGCATTATAATACTGATGAATTTCGAAAATTCCGAAAAAAATATTGTATTACCTAAATGTTAAGAATCGAAACAAATTTTCGTTTGTAATTTTTAAACACAGATTATTAATTACGCATTAACCCTAAAAAAAAAGGATTGAAAAACGAAGCTAAAAGCTGCGTTTTTCAATTTTTAAGTTGTTCTCTACAAATGTGTTAATGTCATAAATGGAAATTTATTATAATTTTGCTTAAAATAGCATAGCAGACCACATTCTTAAAGTCAAAAAAAAACTTGGTTTTTAATTTTCTCAAAAAAAAATAATGATAAAAGTAAATGAGTATTTCGATGGCAAAGTAAAGTCATTGGTTGTAAATGGAGTAGCAGGCAAAGAAACAATTGGCGTAATGGCTCCTGGAGAATATGAGTTTAGTACTTCACAAAAAGAAATTATGAGTGTGGTTTCCGGTGCATTGGTAGTGAAACTTCCCGAATCGGACGATTTCGATATTTTTTATACAGGCGACAGATTTGAAGTGCCGGCAAATGCGAAGTATCAGTTGAAAGTATATATAGATACCGCTTATTTGTGCCAGTATTTATAAAATTACAATCAAGTCATTTAACGAAATTAAATATAATGGTTTGTGTTTGGCTGTTAGGCATTTACAGTTAAATCCAATAAAGCATTATTTTATATCTTTCCCTAAATATGTAATTTCTTAATGGCTAAATATGAAGCCATTAAGAAATTGCGATTACCAGCGAAAATTTCGTGTCACTACATCCAGAACAACATCAATTTCCTAATTCATTTTCCCTAATTTATTTTAATTAGATGTCTGAAATTTCAAAAGTTTACAGCCCTACCGAAGTAGAGTGGAAATGGTATAGCTACTGGCTGAAACATAAATTTTTTAAAGCCACACCTAACCCTGCAAAAAAGCCATACACCATTGTAATACCCCCGCCCAATGTAACAGGTGTGCTGCATATGGGGCATATGCTTAATAATACGATTCAAGATGTGTTGGTTCGCAGAAAACGTATGCAAGGTTTTGAGGCACTTTGGGTGGCAGGAACAGACCACGCTAGCATAGCCACAGAAGCCAAAGTGGTAGCCATGCTCAAAGAAAAAGGCATTAATAAAAAAGATTTGTCGAGAGATGAATTTCTGAAATATGCTTGGGAATGGAAAGAAAAATACGGTGGTATTATTCTGGAGCAGCTAAAAAAACTGGGAGCATCTTGCGATTGGGACAGAACCCGATTTACGATGGAAGAAAACCTATCGGAAGCAGTAATTGAGGTATTCTGTAAACTTCACGAAAAAGGACTGATTTACAGAGGTGCGAGAATGATAAATTGGGATCCACAAGGCAAAACTGCACTTTCAGATGAAGAAGTAATCTATAAAGAAGGACAAAGCAAGCTGCATTTTATTAAATACATCCCCCAAACTCCCGAAGGGGGCTTCACTACACCAATCGGAGGTACTGCTCCCCCTTCGGGAGCGGGGGGGGCATTCATCATCGCCACCACACGCCCTGAAACCATCATGGGCGATGTAGCAATATGTGTAAATCCTAACGATGAACGATATAAGCATTTGATTGGAAAGAAATTCTTAGTGCCTTTGATCAATCGAGCTATTCCGGTAATTACCGATGAAGCTGTGGATATGGACTTTGGCACAGGTTCACTTAAAGTAACTCCTGCCCACGACTTGGTAGATTACAATATTGGTTTGAAATATGGGCTTGAGGTAATTGATGTGCTTAATGATGACGGAACTATCAGTGCTGCCGGACAAATATATGTGGGCGAAGATCGATTTGTAGCTCGCAAAAAAATAGTAAAAGAACTGGAAGAAAAAGGCTATCTAATTGAAAGTAAGGACATTGTAAATAAAGTAGGAACATCAGAACGAACGGGTGCAGTAATAGAGCCTCGCATTTCTACCCAATGGTTTGTGAAGATGAAAGAACTGGTAGCACCTGCTTTGGAAAATGTGTTGAATGATAATATTAAGCTACATCCTAAAGAAAAATTTATTAATACTTATAAACATTGGATGGAAAATGTGCAAGATTGGTGCATTTCACGACAATTGTGGTGGGGGCAGCAGATTCCTGCTTGGTACGATGAAAAAGGCAATTTTGTAGTAGCTCCAAATCTTGAAATCGCTATTGAGAAGTACAAATCTCAATTTGGGCAGCTTCCCCTCCCCCACGGGGAGGGGTTAGGGGTGGGGTTAAAACAAGATGAAGACTGCCTCGACACTTGGTTTTCCTCTTGGCTTTGGCCAATTTCGGTATTTGATGGTTTCAAATATCCTGAAAACGAGGATTTTAAATATTTTTATCCAACCAACGATTTGGTAACTGCTCCTGAAATTCTTTTCTTTTGGGTAGCAAGAATGATAATGGCAGGTTATGAATTTAAACAGGAACTACCATTTACGAATGTGTATCTCACTGGAATTGTGCGTGACAAACAAGGCAGAAAGATGTCGAAATCGCTTGGCAATTCACCCGACCCTATTGAATTGATGGAAAAATACAGTGCGGATGGGGTGCGAGTTGGTATGTTGCTTTCCTCTCCGGCCGGAAACGATTTACTGTTTGATGAAAAATATTGCGAACAAGGCAGAAATTTTGCCAATAAAATTTGGAATGCATTCCGACTGGTGAAGGGTTGGGAAGTAGTGGAAAACCTTCCAAGTTTCGAAAACTTGGAAGGCTTAAAAGCTGGAGAATGGTTTGAAAATCGTTTCAACCAAGCATTAGCAGAAATTGAAGACAACTATGAAAAATATCGTTTGTCCGAGGCTTTGAGTGGCATTTACAAATTGGTTTGGGATGATTTTTGTGCTTGGTATTTGGAAATGGTGAAGCCAAGTCTCATAACCAACGAAGGAACAACACCCTACACTACGGTGCCTAGGGGACTTGATAAGGCTACTTATAATCAAACCATTGTCTTCTTTGAAAAAATATTGAAACTCGTTCATCCATTTATGCCATTTATAACAGAAGAAATATGGCATGAACTAGCTGAGAGAAGCGAAAAAGATTGCTTGATTGTGGCTCAATATGTAAAACCAGTACCTTTTGACGCTGAATTTTTAAGGAATTCAGAGAAAGTAATGGAGTTAATATCGCAAATCAGAAATTTTAGAAGTTCGAGAGGCATGTCGCCAAAAGAAGCTTTAAAACTTTCTGCCAAAGCCATACAAAAAGATGATTTTAGAGTTTATTTGCTCCAATTCGAATCAATTATAAAGAAGCTAGGCAATATTTCAGATGTAGAGTTTACCGAAAATCCTATCGGAATGTCGGCTTTTGTGGTAGGTAGTTATGAATTTTTCATTCCCATGGAAGGCAAAATTGATGTAGCCAAAGAAAAAGAAGAAATCAATAAAGAAATAGATTATTTAAAAGGATTTTTGAAATCGGTAGATGTAAAACTGAATAACGAACGCTTTGTGTGCAATGCCAAGCCTGAGGTTATTGAAAATGAACGCAAGAAAAAAGCCGATGCTGAGGTCAAGATTACTGCTTTAGAAAAGGCTTTATTATTATTATAGTGTTAAAGCTTTTACGCTTCGAAATTTTCAATCGCCCGAGTGGTAAAACTACCTTAATCTCTCTAGTTCCTGTTGATAATCAAATTGCAAATCTTCATGAAGTTTGGCCATTGCCCTCTCAATTTTGGCAAGCTGGCTTTGGTATAAATTTGACAATTGAGTGCTATGGTATATTTTAATACCTGAAACCCTTAATTTTTGGCAAAAATAAATGAGCAATTCCACTTCAATTTGCTTTTCACCTGAGTATTTAATGTATTTATTAGTATTACGAAGTACTTTTCGCAAGCTTTTATTTGCCAAATACAAATTCAATCCTCCGATTTGTCGAAAACTTTCATCGATAACGAGCTTCACTTTTTGTATATATTCATCGAGATTTTGCTGATCAAATAGCAAAAAATGCAGCAATTCTTTATTGTCTTTTTTATATCGTGCCAAACGCAAGCATAGCTCTGCAATTTCTGGTTTCTCCAGCAATTTCAATTCTTTTTTCAACTCAGAGAGTGAAGCTACTTCCATTCCATATTTGATTTAAGCTATTCGACTTTTATAATTTTGAATTCAGATACAATAGAATCTGCAATTCTTCTAAAAACTATTTCAAATAAACTATCGCTTCGCCTTTGGTAAATACAACTTCAATATGTTCTTTTAAAGTAGTAGATAAGCTATATCCTATGAAATCGGCCGAAACGGGAAATGATTTGTGACCTCTATCTACCAATACAGCCACCATAATTTTCTTAATCTCAATATTTAAAAACGGCTTTAAACTATATGCCAAAGTACGACCCGAATTCAATACATCATCTACGAGCACAATTGCCTTATCTTTCAATGATTCTTTTGGAATATTGAGTTTAATCTCACTTTGAGTAAGCGAATTTTTATCAAGTTCTACTTTAAGTAAAGAAAATTGAATGCTTGAAGTAATGGTTTTTAGTTCATTGTACAATAAATCTGCAAGCAAATAGCCTTTATCGAATATGCCTGCTATTATCAATTCCCTTTCTTGATAATTATTTTCAAATATCTCGTAAGCCAATCTTTTGATTATTTGCTTTACTTGTACACTATTTAATATGGCTTGGTTTTCCACGGTATATATTTTGGGAATAATGGGAAAAGAGTTTGAATAGTCAAAAGTAAATGATATTTTTGCAACCCTAAAAAATAAATATCACAAATAAATATCATTGTATAACATCGTTTAATAATATGAAAAACGGCATACACCCAAAATATTCTGAAGTTGTGTTTGAAGACATGGCAGCAAACCATAGATTTCTAACAAAATCTACCATGAGTTCGAAAGAAACCATCAAATGGGAAGATGGCAATACCTATCCATTGATTAAAATGGAGGTAACTTCAAAATCGCATCCATTTTACACCGGACAAAAAATGTTTGTAGATACCGCAGGACGTATTGATAAATTCAATAAAAAATACGGCAAGAAAGACTAATCTATATATTTGAGCAACAAAAAAGGCGATGGAGACATCGCCTTTTTTGTTGCTCAAACCAAACTATCACACTTATTAGATTAGTTCAAATATTGCTTCGCTACAATATCAACCGTTTGTTTGATGTCTTCCCCATCTGTAGGCTCGCCAATTGCGGAAAATTGCCATCTGCTATCTTCATTTAGCGTAAGCCTGCCCATTATCATCGATATTTTTCCTTTAAAGGAAAGGTCGGACGAAAGATTGAACGTTGTAAAAACATTCATTACCTCTTTGGGCGAACCTTCAAATATTCTGATTTTAGTGTAGGGAATGGCCGAAAAATCTTGTTTGGAATGTGAGTTGAGCAGAAACACTATGAATTTGGTATTGCGATTCACCATGTTTAAATCTACCGTAATTACCTCATTATCAACATCATCATCGGTAAGGTCGCCTATGCGGTCGTCTCCACTGTGTTTTACAGAATGGTCGTTCGATTCCCGTTTTTTGTAATACACAATATCTATAAGCTTATTATCGAAGCCGTAAAAAGCTACGCTTACATCTAAATCGACCAAATCGCTGGTGCTAATCATTCCAAAAAAAGATTTTTTATTGATTTGCCCCCAGTTTACACCCACACATATTTTCTGAAGTAGGGTATTGTCTTTTGCCAATGCTACAGAATTGCCCTTGGTTAGGCTTATCCCGGTCTTTTTAAGCAAGTTGATACTCGCCATGGGTTTAAAATTTAAGTGTAAATATCTACATAGCCTTGCAAACCGATATTAGTTCCGGTGCCATCAGCCAAAAATTTCCAGTCACCATTTATACGTATCAGTTTCCCAAAAATCACTTCCGTGGCCTTGGGGTGATCGTCTTCCAAATTGAAACGGGCTACCTCACGCTTGGCATCCATATCGTAAAGGCGGATATAAGCCTTTTGTAGCATTCCAAATGTATGTTTGCGTTCCACACCATCGTGAACTGATACCAAAAAAAACAGCTCTGATACTTGAGAATCTACTAAATCAAGGTTTGCCAATATCACTTCATCATCGCCATCGCCCAAACCTGTGCGGTTGTCGCCAGTGTGTTGCACTGCACCATCGGGCGACTTCAAATTATTGTAAAACACAAAGTATTCATCAGAAATCACTTTATTGTTTCCCGAAATTATAAACACACTGGAATCTAAATCAAGCGGTGAACTTGGCAACAATTCCCAACCCAAGCCCACAAGAATGCGCTTCAGCCCAGGCTCTTGCCGCGTTAGATTTATGCTTTCGCTTTTGCGTAGTGAGATAGACATATATAAATAAAGGTGAAGTGGCGGTGCTATATTGATACAATCTCTCAATAAACAAACTATTACTGAAATTTTGGTTAGAAAAATAATGATTAAATTTTTGCCTTCCAAACCTTTTTATTTAGGCAAATAATTGGCTTATATTTTACCTTCTATCTGCATTGCAAATATCTTTGCTATCTTCTCAAGTAAAATATTTTCTACATGTTTGAAATCTTGATTTTCGTCTAATTCATTGGCTAAAGAGGTTACTGCTATGTCTTCAATGCCGCATGGCACAATGTAGTTGAAATAATCTAAATCATTATTTACATTCAAAGCCAAGCCGTGCATGGTTACCCATCGGCTGGCTCGCACGCCCATAGCACATATTTTTCTTGCACTTGGTTTTGCAGCATCTACCCACACCCCTGTGAAGCCTTCCAATCGCTCTCCTATTACTCCATAATCTGCAAGTGTCTGTATTACAGCTTCTTCCAAAAATCTGAGGTATTTATGAATGTCGGTAAAAAAATTGTCCAAATCTAAAATGGGGTATACAACCAGTTGTCCCGGGCCGTGATAAGTAATATCGCCCCCACGATTGATTTCAAAATATTGTGCTTTCTTTTCTGCAAGTTGGGCTTCTTTGATTAACAAATTTTCGCGTTTGCCACTCTTGCCTAAAGTATAAACGTGGGGATGCTCACAAAATAAAATATGGTTTTGCGTTGTAATCTGCCCACTTTCAGGCAAGTCACGGTTTTTAATTTTTAAATCTACCGTTTGCTTAAAAAGCTCCTCTTGATATTCCCAAGCTTGTTTGTAGCCAATCAATCCGAGATTTTGGTACTTTACTTTATTGTTTTTCAAAGAGTGAAAGTGATTGGAGATTTCAAGAAATACATTTTAGATATTCTACTCAAATATTTTTCCAAAGAAATGAAAAATCCTGCAATTACTTTGCTTTCGATGTTGCCACCTTTTAATTTCTGATCAATTTATACAAATACTAAAAGGCCATCTTTTTAAATTTTAATAGCAATTTACAAACAAAGCTTGGCTTAGCCCAATAATATGACTTCAAGCAAAATCCCTTATTAATTTGGATTCATTTACAGTTTGAGATACCTTTATTCCCTCTATTATCATTATGCTTTCGAAAATACACCCACTCATATTTGCGTTTTATCTCACTATTTCACAAATATCATTTTCTCAACCAGTTAAAATATTTTACGATTCCACACAGATAATAAAAACGGAAGGAGAGTATATTGATAAAAAGAAAAACGGAATTTGGAAGGAATATTTTATCTCAGGCAATGTAAAACTTGAAGCTGAATATAGAAATGATTCTGTAAACGGAATATGGAACGAATATTATGAAAACGGATTCCCAAAACTCAAATCGAACTATCAAAGCAATATTTTACAAGGTAAATACCAAACATTCTACTCAGATGGAATTCTGAAATTTGAATGCTCTTATAGAAATAACAAAATACTTGGCTATGCCAAAGCCTATTATTCTTCTGCACAATTAAAATCTGTAAAGCATTATAAATCAGACACTCTGCATGATATGGCTCTGAAATATTTTGAATCAGGAAAAATACAGACCTCTGCCTTTTATAAAAATGGGCTAGAAACTGGAGAATGGAAAGAGTTTTTCGAATTTAATAAGCCTTCGCTAATTGGCAATTTTGAGGCAGGGAAAGAAAGCGGATTATGGACAAGCTTCAACAAAGGGGGTAAAATAATCTCTCAAAAAAAATACATTGCAGGCTTGCTACAAGGCGAATCGCGTTTCTATCACGAAAATGGCAGGCTCAAACAAACGGAAACCAGAGAAGCCAATAAAATTATGAACCTAGGTGTTTATTTGGATGAAAAAGGAAATGAAAAGCCAAAAGGAACACTCAAAAATGGCAACGGGACCAGATTAATGTATTATCACCCCGAAGGAAGCAAATTTGCTGAATATGAATATAAAAATGGCTTGCTGAATGGTGTTTCCACTATTTATCACCCCAACGGAAAATTACAATTGGAGTTAAACTATGTGAATAGCAGCATTGACGGACATAGATTTGAGTATTTCGACAACGGGTATTTCAAAGAAATTGCTCATTATAAAAATGGAAATTTGGAAGGAGAATATTCTGAGTTTTATGAATCAGGGGCCTTAAAGGCACAAGGATTTTATAAAAATAACTTGGAAGACAGCCTTTGGTGGGAATATTATGAAGATGGGAAACCACTTTCTGATGGGTATTATAAAAATGGAGAAAAAGAGGGAAGTTGGTTTGAGTTTTATGAAAAAGGGCAATTGGCAAATTCGGGCAAATACATTAATGGCAAAAAACAAGGCGATTGGCTTGAATTTTACAGAGATTCGATTATAGCAGCCAAAGGCAGCTTCGAGCAAGGAAAGAAAACAGGTCATTGGTACGGCTATTTCCCCAATGGCGATGTGCAGATGGTTGGAACTTTTGTAAACGGCTTAGAATCAGGGGTTTGGAAAATATATCATGTCAATGGAAATATATCTAAGGAGGGTAAATTTATTGAAGGCTTAGAGCATGGTGTGTGGAACGACTATCATTTCAAAGGCTATTTAGAATCGACAGGGCAATATTTGGCAGGAAAAGAAAATGGCAAATGGCATTCGCTTTCAGAAACAAGCGATACAATTCAAACTGAATATTGGCAAATTGGCAAGCTGATGAACATTAGTGATTATAAAACCAAAGGCAAAATATACCCTAAAGGAAGCTTAAAAAATGGAAATGGTTCGAGACTTGCTTATCATTCAAACGGGCAAAAACAAGCCGAGGGCAACCTCAAAAATGGATCATTGTCAGGCACTTGGAAATATTATAATGAAAATTCTACCTTGGCATCTATTGGCGAATTGGCGGAAGGAAAAAAATCAGGTTGGTGGAAATATTATACATCAAGCGGAAAATTGGAATCTGAAGGCAGGTATGAAAATGATTTGATGGCTGGAAAATGGTTTTTCTACAATGAGAATGGAAAAATTGTCGACATCAAAGATTTCCCTACAAACACGGAATAAGATTATAATGTAATGGTTTACATTTGTAATTAATGGAGAATAATTCAATCAATACTAAAATAAACTAAGCTGCTTTCAAATTTGGGGTCGTTTACATCACATGCAAGAAACCATACAACAATCGTACGACCGTATCATTAAAGGCAATAAAGATTACGTAGAAGAAAAACTTCAAGAAGACCCTACCTATTTCAAACGACATGCACAAGGTCAGTCTCCCACTTTTTTATGGATAGGCTGCTCTGATAGTCGCGTTCACCCTAGTGAACTCACTAAGACAGATAAAGGAGAAATATTTGTGCACAGAAACATTGCCAATATGGTGGTACATACCGATTTGAACTTGCTAAGTGTGTTGCAATATGCCGTAGAAGTGCTGAAAGTAAAGCATGTAATCGTTTGTGGGCATTATGGATGTGGTGGAATAATTGCCTCAATGGACAATAAAGATCGAGGTTTGGTAAATAAATGGCTGCGAAATATTAAAGAGGTATATTTTAAAAACAAAGAAGAACTGCGGGCTATTGAAGATTTCGATGCTAGAGCAAGAAGACTTGTAGAACTGAATGTGGTAGAGCAGGTGTATAATTTGGCCGAAACCTCTATCATTCAAAAAGCTTGGAAAAACCGTGAGGTGAAGGTACATGGCTGGGTTTACGACCTTGAAGACGGATACATTAAAGACCTAAACTGTATGGTAGAAGAAATTTCGGACCTCGACCCTATATTTAAATACGATGTATAAAGTGGTGTTGCGTATTGCTATTTTGATTTTTTGTGTTTGCAATAGTATAAATGCGCAGTTCAAAACCAGCTATTTTGCCAATGGAAAATTAAAGTCGGAAGGCTGCTACAGCAACGATACTTTGAAGCAAGGTCCTTGGCGATTGTATTTTAACAACGGAAAGCTCAATGCCGAAGGCAGCTACTATTACGGTAAAATGTATGGCGAGTGGAAGTATTATAATTTCAACACAAATACCGTTGAAAAATCGGAATATTGGAAAGATGGCATTCAGCAAGGTGAGCAGCGTGAATTTTATACCACTGGTAAGCTATACAGGAGTATCAATTATGTAGATGGGGTATATGATGGCGCTTCTGTAAGTTTTCATACCAATGGTAAGCTGAAAGCCAAAGGCTTACATAAAGCAGGAATTCCTGAAGGGGTTTGGGAAAACTTTGATGAAAAAGGCCGTCTGATTTCAGAAAAAGGAGAAGAGCTAAAATCGGATCCGCCAACTAAAAAGCGGAAAAGATGGTGGAAAAAACACTAAAGAATTTTCACTTCTGAACATTTGATATTACCTTATATTCCATTTTTTTCAATGCTTTTTTATACACTTCCAATACTCTTTTTCTTGCAAATTCATGGTTTACAATGGGCTTAGGATATTTGAATGGATCAGAAAATTCGGGTACCCATTTTTTAATATATATTAAGTCTTTGTCAAATTTTTCAGTTTGCAAGGCAGGATTAAATACCCTAAAATAAGGTGCAGAATCGCAGCCTGAGCTTGATGCCCATTGCCAGCCCCCATTATTGGCACTGAGATCAAAATCCAATAATTTCTCTGCAAAATACGCTTCGCCCCATCGCCAATCTATCAGCAAATGTTTGGTGAGGAAGCTCGCAACCACCATTCGTACACGGTTGTGCATAAAGCCCGTGGTGTTTAATTCCCGCATTCCTGCATCTACAATCGGGTAGCCAGTGTTGCCATCACACCAAGCTTGAAATTCCTCGGGGTTGTTTCGCCACTCAATACGGTCGTATTCGGGCTTAAATGCCTGATGGGCTGCATGAGGAAAATGCCAAATAATCATCATATAAAAATCTCTCCAAATAAGTTCATTAAGCCAAGTTTCGCTAAGCTCAAGTGCTTTTTTTGCTAATTTTCTAATGCTTACTGTGCCAAATCGCAGGTGGACACTCAACCTTGAAGTGCCTGCAATGGCAGGGAAATTTCTTTGCTCGCTATAGTTTTTTACCAAACTGTCATTAACCAAATTGGGTGGAAATTGGTCTTGTGTATTTGCAAAGCCCAAAGATTCTAGTGTTGGCAAAGGCAAAAATTTATCCTTAAAAAAATGCTCATAATGCTTTTCTGTAGGATAGCTTTTTAGGTAAAATGAATTCAGCTTGGCTTTCCATTTGCGGCTATATGGCGTGAAAACGGTATAAGGTTTACCATCGTCTTTCAGCACTTCTTTATACTCAAATATACATTGGTCTTTATAAGTATTGAGTTTGATAGATGTGGTTTGCAGAAAATTGAAAATTTCCCTGTCTCGTTTACGTGCATAAGGTTCATAATCGTGGTTTGCAAATACTCCTTTTATATGGTATTGTGTGAGCAATTCTTTCCATATTTCTATGGGTTTACCATATTTCACCAGCAGAGCAGATCCAACTACTTCCAGTTCGGTTTGTAAATTTTGCAATGCAAGGTGAATGAATGCAACTCGCTTATCGGCTTTATCTGCTAACTTATCGAGTATATCTTTATCGAAAATGAATAGAGGCAACACGCTATTGCCGCTTTTCAAGGCATGGTGTAGGCCTGCATTGTCGGTCAGTCTCAAGTCTCTTCGAAACCAAAAAATAGAAATTGTAGTCTTTTCGCTCATTCCGATTAAACATATCTACTTTTATTTTGTTAGAAATTTGCGAAAATTTATATGATATATTTTCTGTAAATTTGAATTGCATTAATAATTAAGGAAAATGGAAACACTAATTCTAAGAGCTAAAACAAAATCGCAATTGAAAACTATAAAAGCGGTGGCAGGGCATTGAATATAGAATATAGAAGCGTTGATGAAGAAGAAGATAGAGCTTTAGGGAAGCTGATGGAAAACACAAAAGGTGATTTTATGACTCCTTCTCAACAAGCGGAGTTTGAAAAAATAATATTCTCACATTTAGAAGAATGAAATATATCATCCACGAAACATTTTATAAAGATTTCAATAAACTCCCTAAACATCTTCTTAAGAAAATTGCGGAAGTTTTTCTAGAGCTAAAAAATGTAGAACAGTTATCCCAAATTACGAATTGAAAAAATTAACGAGTTTTAAAACAGCCTATAGGATTCGAATAGGTGACTATAGATTAGGATTTCATTTTACTGGTAACACGATAAATATTATCAGGATCAAGCACAGAAGCGAAATTTACAATTCATTCCCCTAATTCTCCCAATGAGTATCGCTTGTAAATTATAAACCAAACACAACCATGTCACTATTATCAAGTTTTACTTCAGCAGATAAAGAGCTTTTAAAACTTTCACCATTTTGGGTATTTCATTTGGTTTCTGGAGCCGATGGCGAAATAGATTCCAAAGAAACTAAGCAGTTTAAAGACAATCTTTTCGATTTTACTACCAAATTGTTCACTGACCCTGAGTTTACATCGCACTTGCTAGATGCAGAAATTTCAATTTCTATTTTAGAATCGGTAAATGCCAATTTTGCTGAAATGGAAAGTGCAATCAACCGATATTCCAATGATTATTTAGATCATTTACAAAAAGTCGGAAGTTTTGTCGATAGCAATTTGACTAAAAATGAAGCGCAACTTTTTAAGCAAATAATGGTAAACTTAGCTGTGAATATTGCTGATTCTTCGGGTGGCTGGAAATTCTTAAAAAATAACATCAGCAAGTTGGAAGCACAATCAATTATCCAACTGAAAAAAGCCATAAAATACCGAGAGCCTTTCCAAATGCCTTTTTAAAGTGTAAATTCAGTTTAACTTTCTGTATTTAACTTTTTCACAATTCCATTTTCAAGCCTGTATTCCTGTTTGCTTTCTAGGCAAGTAGCCTTGCCTTGTGCATCAAATACCAATTTGAATCCGTATTCACTCATCCATCCGGTTTTTCGAGCGGGGTTTCCCATTACCAAAGCGTAATCTGCTACATTTTTAGTTACTACTGCTCCAGCACCAATAAACGCGTATTTCCCGATCTCAATGCCACAAACAATGGTTGCATTTGCCCCAATGGTTGCTCCTATTTTCACCACAGTATTTTTGTATTCCGACTTGCGAACTACTGCACTACGCGGATTGATAACATTGGTAAAGACGCAAGATGGCCCAAGAAATACATCGTCTTCAATAGTTACACCTGTATAAACCGATACATTATTCTGTATTTTTACATTATTGCCAATGATTACATTGGGAGAAATTACCACGTTTTGACCAATATTGCAGTTTTCTCCCACCATAGCTCCTGCCATAATGTGCGAAAAATGCCAAATTTTAGTGCCGTTACCAATGGTGCTACCCTCGTCTAAAAAAGCGGAGTGGTGGGCCGAATATGTCGAATTCATCTGCTGTTTGTTTGTGAAATACACGGGCTGCTATACCACCAACCAAAATATTATACAGGTAAATAACTGTGTTATCTATTAAAAATAAAGGGATGGCATACAAAAACACCAATACCCCCAGCCTAGAAACGGCATATAAATAATAAAATACGAAGAAATACAGCACCGCACCTATCAAACCAATATCGAATTGGAGTTTTAGAAAATCGTTGTGCACCAAATAGGGCCTAGTTTCCCATAAGTAAATAGTGCCGTCTTTTAGTGTTTTCCACAGAAATACATCTGCTTGGCCGGGCCCATTACCAAATAAATAGGTAATCAAACCTCTATTTAATATCTCTGGTTGCAAATGATTTATCAATATCATTCTGCCAGTGAGAAAATAATCTAAGTCAATATCTTCATTGCCTACCAACTGCAGAAATAGCTTTCCAAAATATTCCATATTGGTACCTATCATCCAAAAAAACATGAAATAAGCAAACAAGAATACGAAAAGCCACATTTTCTTGTCGTAAATTTTAAATGGCTTCACCAATAGATAATATACTGGTATGGCCGCAAACAGCCCAAGCAAATTGGCTCGTTTATTTACAAAAAATATAAAACCAATGGATATGGCAAACCAAAGCCAATTTTTTTTGTATAAATAATAAACCACAAATAGCCCCGCTACACAGCCAAAATGATACTCTACCGAGCTGTAGCTGGTAATGAGTATGGTGCTTAAGAATACGGGCGAAAACTTGAATTCTATCCAAATAAAATAGCTCAAAATAGCCACTACAAACAACCAATTAAACTGCCGCTCAGTAAATTGCAAAGCAAATGCAAAAAATAAAATAGGAAAAACGGCTATTACAATATCTCGAATAAAGGTGGGATAATAAATTTCTACATCGCTGAAATACATTCCCACACCCACTATTGTCAAATAAGCTATCGCCAATTGTATGAACGATAAATTAAGTTGGAGCTTGGTATCGGTAGTGAAAAAATTATACAATAGCAGCATAAAAACACCCAATAATGGTAAAAAGTAAAATACAGAATTGAGCGATTCGGAAAACTCGTATATAGTATTGATATGATAAATTAGCAAAAAAGGGATGAACATGAAATAAATAAAAAGCTGTGAGGGCAGCAGTTTTATGCTCAAAAAATTATCGTTCCCCTTAAGATTGTTTCCCAACATTATAACTGAATATCGTTGTATTTGTAAAACTCAATAATTTTTTTCTTCAGTATCAAATCGTATTTGGCCTGAATTAGGCTTGATCTTGATTGATTGAGCGTGTTGCTGGAAATGGTGTAATCGACCGAATTGATAACGCCAGCATTGAATCTTTTTTCAGTAACTCGGAAAGCTTCTTCGTTTGCTACTACTTGTGATGTTGAGGCATCATGTTTTTTTTGTGCGGCTTTGGCATCTACATAAGCTTGTTCAATTTTTTTGCGAAGCTGTACTTTGGTATTTTGATAATTCAAATCCGCATTTTTGCGATTTATTTTGGCTATTTCAGCACCGCCACGTGCCTGCCTATTGCCATAAATAGGAATGAGTAAATTTAATGAAATAGATTGAGCACGATTGTCTTGCAATTGTTTAATTAAAATTATGTCTTCGGCATTAACATTTATAGTCGGTTGAAGAATGTCAATTACTTGCCCGTTTACAACTACCTGCGCTCCAGATGGAGCCAAGCCTCCAACTGCGTACGTATATTTTTTGCCTAAAGATGAATAAAAGGAGAAAACAGATGCGCTTAATGTTAACCTCGGGTACATATTTCCTCTGGCAGCATGGTAAGCAAAATCAGAGCTTCTTAACCGCAACTCGGCTCCTTTTACAGAAGGCTGGGTTTTTTCTGCTAAATTGTATATTTCACTTGGCGATTCGCTAAGCTGCGTGGTATCGATAAATGCAGGCGTTTCTACATCAAACTGCTCCAAATTATAGTTTTCAAGCGGCAAATTCATGAACTGAATGAGGTTTAGCTTGGCGATATTCAATTGGTTTTCAGCTGAGATTATATTTGATTCATCGTTTGCGGACTGAGATACTAAATTTAGTAAATTGAATTCTGCTAGCACTCCTCCTTTCACCAGTTTATCAGTTCTTTGCTTTTGCGAGTCAGTTACTTTAAACTGATTTTGAGCATTTTTCAATGCCTCTCTATTATATAAGATTTGTACATAAGCATTTAATATATTGAGAATGAGCGTATTTTTGAAATCTTTCAGCTCATATTTTACAGCCTCTAAAGTTTGCGTGTTTTGCTTGGCAAGATAGCCCAACCGAAATCCATTGAAAATAGTGAGGTTTGAGCTAATTGAAAAAGTACTTTGGATGTATCGTTGATCGCGAAAATCGTTGGTAGATGGATCAACTGTTCTACCCAAATTTAAGCCAGGCGATATGTTTCCGTTTAAATTGGGATAGCGTGCTTCGTAAGCCAACTTTTTGTTTACTTCGGCTGTTTCTACATTCAGTTCGTTTTGCTTTAGTTGAATATTATTTTTAAGCGATATATCAATGCAATGCTGCAAACCGAACACTACAATGCTATCTTGGGCTTGCAAATTGGCACCTATAGCAGAAATTAGTATAAGCGAAAGCAGGTATTTCATGAATATATTTAGGGGGAATACTTTATTTCTTCTCTTAAAGCACACTAATTGAGAAAGTTATCTGCTTAATTTTCAAAGTAACGGAAAAAAGATGAAAATATCATTTTAGAGATGTAAATCTACTAATAAACAGTATTCAGGGTTTACTTTAAATAGAAGAAATCATTCATTTACCTTCGAAAAATACCGCTCTAATTGCTCGGCTTTCTCGTTGTCTGCCAATACCTGTATGGTATCGTTGGGTTCTAATATTGTGCCTCCGGTGGGTACAAAATACTTTTCATCGCGAAAAACAGTTACAATAAGACTTCCCTTAAGTTCAGGTAGTTGCACAATAGATTTTTTTAAATAGGCTGTATTACGGTCGCTTATTTTCAAATTTATAAGCTTCATATTGCTCTCTTCATATTCACTAAATTCTATAGGCGATTTTATCTTTTTTACATACGGGGCATCTAAACCCAGCCATCGGGCAAGAAAAGGCATAGGCCAGCCTTGTAATAAGGCAGAAGTAAGCACAATGAAAAATACTATGTTGAATATCCATCCTGCTTCTTTGATATTGGCCAACAATGGAAATGTGGCTAAGATGATAGGTACTGCCCCACGCAAACCCACTAATGATATAAAAAGTTTTTCACGCCATTGATAGCTAGAAAATGCCAAGGAAGTAAACACACCCAAAGGGCGGGCAAATAATATTAAAAATAGCGCAATCAAAATTTCAACAGAAAAGCCTTTGATTAATTCTGAAGGGTAAACCAACAAGCCCAAAGTGAGAAACATACCAATTTGCGAAAGCCAAGCAATGCCATCGAAAAATCGGAATATACTTTTTTTATGCACAATATCGTTGTTACTCACCATTAGCCCACCAACATATACTGCCAAAAACCCACTTCCCTGTAAAGAAGTAGTGAGCGAATAAATAAACATCGCAAAAGCTAGCGTGAACACGGTATAAAATCCCTCAATTGGAAATCGTATTTTATTAATGAGCAACACATACAACTTGCCCAATAGCAACCCGGCTGCCAAACCCACTCCCATTTCAAGCACAAAATCGATAGTAAGCGACCAAATGCTAAACTCTTTTATAGTAATTAGTTCTATTAAGCTAATGGTGAGGAACACAGCCATAGGGTCGTTAGTGCCAGATTCTAATTCTAGTAACGGCTTAATGCCACCTTTTAAATTGATATTTCGAGTACTAATAATAGAGAATACTGCTGCAGCATCGGTAGATGAGACTACAGCCCCAAGCAACAAACCTACCAGCCAATCTATATCGAAAATATAGTGTACAAATGCCCCAATAGAAATGGTAGTGATGAGTACGCCAAGGGTAGATAGGCTAATTGCAGGCTTAAGAATATGCTTTACATGCTTCCACTTTGTATCGAGCCCGCCCGAAAAGAGAATAAATACCAAGGCTATAATGCCAATATTTTGTGTAAGCTCTGCATCATCGAAATAAATGTTGCCCGGCCCTTCCGAGCCGGCCATCATACCCACGCCAATAAACAGCAGCATGATGGGTACGCCAATGTTATTGCTGATTTTAGCAATGATAATGCTTACAATAATCAGTACAGAAATAAATAGCAGCAGCGTATCGATATTCATTGAATAAACATAACAAAAAAATCTGTGCCATTGCCATGCTTAATCTTATTATGATATACCTAATTCTTGAAAATTAAAAAATTACAATTGTCGCTAAAATCAGGCTTTGACTTTTTCCAAAAGCTTGTTGTAGGCTTCAGAATGTTTAAATGCTTCTAAGTTTGATGGCTTAAGAGGCTTCATCATGTAATAAACAATAATGCCATTTTTAAACCAATGCTGTAATTCATCTTTTTTATCGAAGCCAGATAAAATTACAATTTTACATTTAGATGTAATTGCAGCAGGTAGTAATTCGAACTTGGCGAGAAATGCTGTACCGTTCATTACAGGCATATCTAAATCAAGAAAAATGATGTCGGGAATTTCAGTTGGTTTATCTGCATATTTCAACAGATAGTTGATTGCACTAAAGCCTGCAGGCTGAATAATGCTTTTTTTTGCAATTTTGGTATTGATTACCACCTGCTGCGCCATAAAATTGCTTATGTCGTGGTCGTCTATCAGCATTGCTAAATCTAAAGATTTGCCCAAATTGACGGCAATGTTTTCTATGTTAATATCTTGTGGTTCAAGCATTGAATATATA
>CAZMFZ010000013.1:0-22571 GCA_964565665.1 uncultured Bifidobacteriaceae bacterium
ATGTAGATGCATCCATTTTTTTGCACCAGCCACACCAGTCGGTATACACATCTATAAACACCTTTTTTTTATTTTTTTGCGATTCTTTAATGGCTTGCTCAAATGTCATCCATTTTATAGCCGAATCTTTTTGTGGTTCGGATTTGGGCTTAAATCCTGTTAAAGCTACAGTGAAACCAATTGTGATCACAAGAAGTGCCGCCCCAACCAAAAGCGCAGTTTGTGCTAATTTTACGTTTTTCATCTTTATATTTCTGTTTTAAAACTAATCGGATTTTATTTTTATTTTCTCAGCGATTTCTCTCTTTACAACAAATATCGAATTTTTTGTGTGAATAATGATGTTTTCAGACGTTGATTCTTTTACAACAAAGTCTGCATCAGGAAAAATTCCAAGTTGCCACAACTCTTTTACTACTGAGCCTTGTTCGGTAGCCAGCTTAGCTCGATCGTTTATCATAAGCTCAGAAAGTTTGTGCTTCTTTTTTCGTAGCTTAGGTATTGGCGAACCGTGCGGGTCAATTTCCGGATAGCCCAAATCATGCTCTATTTTATCCACAAATTCTTTTGGTAGAATGTGTTCCATGGTTTCGGCAGCTTCATGAATTTGGTCGTGTGGCACATTCATTTTACTCACCAAATAGCTTTCCCACACCCTATGAGCTCGTATCAATACTTCCGCTTCATGCCTTCCCTGGCTTGTTAGTTTTATTTGATTTTCTACCCATTGCAACATATTATTTTTTTGCAAATGCTTCAAATGCCACTTCAATACCATAGGAGAATAATTAGCTTCAGAAATTAGTTTTTCAAGGGTTAAGGCATTGTTTTCAAGTTGTTTATGAATAAGCTTTAAAATATCTTGTTGGTCTGCAATATATTTTTTGCGAAACTTAGATATTTCCTTCATTACAAATCCACGTTTTGGAGAAAACAACAAACATAAACCGAAAATTATGGAACCCATCAAAGTCATGGTAGGTCCCGGAGTGATTTCAAGCCAAACTGCTACCAAAAAACCACTTGTAGCAGAAATTAAGCCCACAATTGCGGAAATCACTAGCATCCATTCAAGCTTAGATGTGAGCAAATAAGCCGTAGATGAGGGAATGATGAGCATGGCTACCACCAAAATTACGCCTACCGATTGCAGCGAGGCTACAATAGTGAGCGACAATAAAAACATTAAAAAATAATGCAGCACGGCTACCGATATGCCCATGGTAAGAGCTATCAATGGGTCGAAAGTAGTGATGAAAAAATATTTAAAAAATAAGATGATACAAACAATTACATAAATGCCAATTAAACTGGTAAGCCATAAATCGGCATCGGATACGCCTAGCACGTTGCCAAAAAGGAAATCTTTCATGTCGAGATGCACGCCATCTTTTTTGGTAAGCCACGATATTCCAATTATTCCTAGCGCAAACATGGCCGTAAATACAATGCCAATTGAAGCATCATCTTTAGTAATAGAGTTTCGTTGAATCCATGTAATGATTACCGATGTGATAAGACCTGCAACCACAGCTCCGGCAAAAATAGCCAACGGATTGTGACCAAAAAGCATAAAACCAACCACAACACCCGGCAAAATAGCATGCGAAAGTGCATCGCCAATCAGTGCCATTCTTCTAAGTACTACAAAACAACCTAAAATACCGCAAGTTATTCCTACTACAGAGGAGGCTAATAACGCACGCTGGGCATAATCGTAGCTAAAAACACTAAAATCCATACTTTTAAAATTTTAAAACATCTAAAAATATGAAAATTTAGACACATCTAAAAATAAATTATTGGTGAAGTAAATTTTTGATTGGGTCTATAAATAAACATGAGGCTTAAATTGAAGATACATTATTGAAGCTCACTCACTGCATTCATAAACTGTTTTCCTCGATCCTCATAGTTTTTAAACAAATCGAAACTTGCACAACAAGGGCTTAGAAGTGCTACATCACCATCAGTTCCTAGCTTTAAGCATAAACTGATGGATTCGGCAATACTCTGGGTTTCTATAATGACGGGAATCTTGCCTTTGAAAGACGTCTTTAGTTTTTCATTGTCTTTGCCCAGACAAATCAATGCTTTCACCCTGCCTTTTACCTCTTCAAAAAGCTGCGAATAATCATTGCCCTTGTCTACCCCACCAGCAATCCAAATCACTGATTGATAAGTCTTTAACGCATATTTAGCTGCATTTACGGTGGTTGCTTTGCTATCATTTACAAATGCAATGCCTTTCACGATTCCTGCTCTCTGCATTCGGTGCGGTGCAGCAACGAAATCTTGCAAAGCTTCTTCAATCACTTCCTTTGTCACACCCAAACTCATTGCCGCAAGTGAGGCAGCCATCGTATTGTATACATTATGCTCACCTTTTATGGTCGATTTTGAAATATCAATCTCCGTTTCTTTTCCATCTATTTGAATGGTAATGCTTTCTTCATCGCCACAGGCACCATCAAATTCATCGGGAAACAGACTAAATGGAAATTCTTTGGCGGGTGTTTCAATTTCAATTAATCGGTCTTCAACTAGCTCACTATCTATGCCGTAGATGAAAATTCCATTATCATCCATGTTTTGAAGAATGCGAAATTTAGAATCTACATATTTGTCAATTTTATTGTCGTACCGATCTAAATGATCTTTGGTGATGTTGGTGATAATAGCAATATCGGCTTTGAAATCGAACATATCATCGAGCATGAAAGAGGAAAGTTCGAGAACAAAAACTAGCCCCCCAACCCCCGAAGGGGGAGAACCAGCCCCAACATTTACTTTATCTTGTTGCATCTCATTTCCGCTTGAA
The DNA here is from genome assembly GCA_964565665.1 of uncultured Bifidobacteriaceae bacterium. Taxonomy (GTDB): domain Bacteria; phylum Bacteroidota; class Bacteroidia; order Cytophagales; family UBA9547; genus CAZMFZ01. The sequence continues at coordinate 2,822 of CAZMFZ010000013.1, forward strand.
AAGGAATTTATTTCACCTTCAATGGTGAGATGGCTGAGAACTTGCATTGCAAAACTATCCCCAATATTCCCAGCTAGAAAAACATTAACTCCTGCTTTTTTTAATATATGATAAGTAAGCATGGAAGTAGTAGTTTTGCCATCTGTACCCGTGATACAGATTTTTTTGGCATTGGTGTATCGTGTTGCAAACTCTATTTCACCTATTACTTTGATTTTTGCTTTTTTTGCTTTTTGAATTATTTCACACTTTTTGGGATCAATGCCCGGGCTTTTTATGATTTCATAGGCATCAAGAATTTTTTCTTCGGTGTGCTTGCCTTCTTCAAATTCGATATTTGCGGCCGTTAGTTTCTCTTTGTATTGATCGGCAATGTTACCCATATCAGATACAAACACCTCAAAACCAAGGTGTTGGGCAAGCAATGCAGCACCTGTGCCACTTTCACCTGCACCGAGAATGGAAATTTTATAGTTGGTCATAATATTTAAAAACTGCTTCTGCTTCTTCAGGATATTCGTTTATAATCATTTTTACTATTAAATCCCCTAATTTACCTATTTCTTGTGTGATAATATTCCATAATAACCTCACTTTGATTCCAGAATAATCATGAATTATTCGGTTTCTAAGCGTAATTATGTCAATCCATCTAACTTCACTGTACTTATCTCTTGTCTCTTTACTGAGTTTACTTGAGGCTTCACCGATTATGAGTAATGATATTTAACAGCTTTAAATTTGATTGAATCAGTCACAAAAGGCTCATATTCAATCCCTTTTATAACTTTTTGAATACTACTAATTTCATCATATATGTCTGCCATTAATTGAATTTCAGTTCGTTTCATATTGCCACAGTTTCATTTAATATATATTTTTTTAAAAATGGCTTTATGCTATCCTTTTGGACTAAATCAACTTTGATACTTACCAAATCAGAAAGATAATTTTCCAATTCTAAATACTTAAAGAAGCTAGGATAATTATCTTCATCAAAAACTACTAAGATATCTAAATCGCTACTTTCAGTATGTTCATTTCTGATATAAGATCCAAAAAGCTCTAATGAAACCACACCAAAATCTTTCTTAAGACTAGCTTTTACATTGGTAAGCTTTTCTCTTACCTCTTTTAATGTTTTCATACTATCTAATTTTCAATGTTGCCAATGTTAATACAGCCAGCATTATGCCTACAATCCAAAATCTGGATACGATTTTCGCTTCGTGAAAACCACTTTTCTGATAATGGTGATGCAATGGCGACATCTTGAACAAGCGATTGGCTCGTGCATATTCAATTCCATGTTTTCTCTTTTGGTATTTAAAATAGCCTACTTGTAAAATCACAGAAATATTCTCAATCAAAAATACCCCGCACAACACAGGCAGCAACAATTCTTTTCTGATAATCAAAGCCAAGACGGCTATCGAACCACCCAACATCAAACTGCCTGTATCGCCCATGAAAACTTGTGCTGGGTAACTATTGTACCACAAAAAGCCGACACAAGCCCCCACAAATGCCGCACAAAACACGGCAAGCTCGCCAGAATAAGGGATATACATGATATTAAGATAATCTGCAAAAATTTTATTCCCAGACAAATAGGCAAAAATAGCCAAGGTCAAACCGATAATTGCAGAACTTCCTGCTGCCAAGCCATCAATTCCATCTGTGATATTAGCTCCGTTTGAAACTGCAGTAATGATGAAAATAACTACCATTGTGTAGCCAACCACATACCCTTTTTCACCCATAAAACTGAAAAGCGAACTATAATCCAATTCATTGTTTTTAAGAAAAGGAATTGTGGTAATGAGCGATTTGCTGTCTACATACCCCATGGCTTGCTGAATAGGGTTGTTGCAATAATCTTGTGCGGTTAGGTAATCACGAACTACCACATCTTTATGATAAAACAAAGTAACACCCACTATCAGACCCAAACCTATTTGTCCGATTACTTTAAAAGTACTTTTGAGGCCTTCTTTATTCTTTAGAAATACTTTGATGTAATCGTCTAAAAATCCTACGGCTCCCATCCATAAAGTGCTCACTATCAATAAAATAATGTAGATATTATTGAGCTCTGCAAAAAGCAAAACAGGAATTACAATCGCTGCAATCATTATCAATCCGCCCATAGTTGGCGTCCCTTTTTTTTGCATCTGTCCTTCAAGTCCCAAATCTCGTACAGTTTCGCCAATCTGCAAGTTTCGAAGCATTTCTATCAATCGCTTTCCAAAAACCAACGAAATGAGCAGTGAAAATAAGGTGGCGAGTACTATTCGAAATGAAATGTATTTGAACATGCCAGCACCAGGCAGATCGAATTGTTGGTTGAGGTACTGAAAAAGGTAGTAGAGCATTGGAAAGCGTTAAGTTTTTAGGGAGTTATTTTATAGATTAAAATATTATTCTACTACGGGCCTTTAATCCTTTCTGAAAAGCAATAAACGCCTCCATTTTTAGTTTCTTGAGTCACAAAAGTAAGTTTCTTCTTCATCTAATTAAAAATGAATATTTAAGAATTGTTCTGGAGTGAAAACTGGCAATTTTGATTTTTCAAAATCTTTTGTGTTTCTGGTAATGATACATTCCGCGTTCCCTTTTCAAGTATATATCTAAAATAATATTTGTATCCACAAAAAGTCTTGTCATTATCCGTATTTTTCCTTTAAATATTCGTATCGTAAATTATCCATTTCTTCATCTGTACTCGATTCAGAACCTTCAAATTTATTAGAGCCAACCATAGAACCTATAAATGGAGAAATGACTATATCTTCCTTCCTAATTTTCTTTTTAGTAGATTGATTCACTAATTTCTCAAAAATCTCAGAGACCGTTGTGCCATTTTCTTTGGCATAGATTTTCGCTTGCTTCACAATATCCTCTTCAACACCCAATGTGAATTTTGTTTTCATACGTACAGGATAAAAATATTTAATCAAAAGTACGTACAAAATTTATTTTGACATCAACTCGAAGGCTTTCTCTAATTCTTCTTTGTCGTCAAAATGATATTTTACTCCAGCTATTTCCTGATAATCTTCATGCCCTTTGCCTGCCAATAAAATAATATCTCCAGTTTTAGCTAATTCTACAGCTTTAGCAATTGCCTCTCTTCTATCCATGATTTTACTGTATTTCTTAAAATCTTTGCCCGATACTCCAGCTTCCATTTGCCTCAAAATTACCTCAGGGTCTTCATTTCTTGGATTATCAGCCGTCAAAATTACCTTATCACTATTCTGGCAAGCGATATTTGCCATTATTGGTCTTTTTGTCGTGTCTCTATTGCCTCCACAGCCTACAATAGTAATTACATTTTCATTTCTGGTTCTTAAATTATCAATGGTATCAAGCACATTTTGTAAGGCATCTGGGGTATGAGCATAATCTACAATGCCAATAATTCCAGTTTTAGAAATCACTTGTTCAAACCTGCCTTTTGCTCCGATTGTAGCGGAAAGTGCCGTTAATACTTCTTGTTTATTTTTGCCCAACAATACTGCAATGGCATACACTCCTAGTAAATTATATGCATTAAACTCGCCAATTAATTTGAACCAAACCTGCTGATTATCAATACCTAACTCCAATCCTTGCAAGGTGTTGGATAGAATTTTGGATTTAAACTCAGCTGGGTATTTGAGTGCAAAACTATGCTTGGTAGCAATGGTATTTTGAAGCATTACATTGCCGCGTTTATCATCAATATTGGTGAGTGCAAATGCAGAGGCTGGCAAATCGTCAAAGAGTTTCTTTTTGGCCTTAATATAATTATCAAATGTGAGATGGTAATCAAGATGATCGTGGGTAATGTTGCAAAATGCAGCACCAACTAGGCTCAAGCCAGCCATCCGATTTTGGTCGATAGCATGGCTACTTGCTTCCATAAAACAGTATTCACAACCTTTTTCCACCATTTTTGCCATCAATTCATTTATTTGAATGGCATCGGGTGTGGTGTGAGTGGCGTGTACAATTTCATCATCAACATAATTTTGAACAGTAGAAAGCATTCCGACTTTGTATCCCAATCTCTTGAAAAGATTGTATAATAAAGTGACATTGGTCGTTTTTCCATTGGTACCCGTAATGGCAATCACCTTGAGCTTTTGAGAAGGATTCCCGTAAAAATTGGAAGCAATTTGGCCAAGAGCAACAGTGCTATTTAATACCAAAACAGTAGTTAAATGTGATTTCGCTGCCTCTTGAGGTGGAGTCTGACATAAAACTGCAACAGCCCCGTTTTCAATTGCTTTACTTATAAATTGATGTCCATCGGAAACAGTGCCTCTTGTAGCCACGAATAAAGATCCTGGCTTTACTTTTCTAGAATCAAATTCTATTGAAGAAATTTCAATATTAGTATCGCCCATTATTTCAAGGGGCTTAACGAGAGTTAGCAGTTGGCTTAGTTTTTTCATTCTACGATTAAATCTCCTTTAAATTTATTATCTGCTCTACTTGATGCCTTGGCTTTGTTTATAGCTTTCAAATTCAAAAATTAAAATATTCATCATCATTTACTTCGGCAGGCTTTTGCTTCTCAATTTGTTTTTTCTGGTAGTCTTTATTAAATAATTCTTTTATTTCTTGTTTTTCTTCTTGCCACCTTTCTTTTATTTTTTGCTTCACTGCCGATTTATCGTACAAAATTTTGAAATTATCGGGCGTTCCTTTTATGATAAGATACAAATAAAATCCAGTAAATAAATTACCTTCTATGGCTTGCTCTTCTTCCAAATTATTCTTTTTCTTATAATTTTTTAGCGGTATTTTAAAACGATATTCAAACTCGTTGTTGAAACCGTGCGATCCCATCACCGACATTTTATTGATATTAGAGGTGATTTCCATTTCTGGGATGTATACTATTTGCTTAGCAATCTGAATCGTATTTTTAAATTCTGAAAACCTAATATTTGCCAAGGCATCCTCATCTACGAATTTTGCCAAGTTTTTCATAGGTGTAAAATTAAGCAATTGTCCGTTTTTGATTGTAGTATTAGCCTCTGCCACTATCGATTTGGGTACAATATTGAGGTATTTGTCAAATACAAATATTGCTTTTACAGCTGTACTAATTTCGCCCTTTAGGTTTTTATAAGTAATAAAATCTTGGCCAAAATTGTTTGTCATGTAGCAAATACTGTCGATACGCATTTTGTCGAGCTTAAATTTTATGTCTGATGCGAAAGTGGTGTCTTTTTGCTGCAACACTACTCCATCAAGTGTTAACTTGCCGTTAGCAATGTCCATAATTGTATTTTTGGCTTCAAGTTTTTGATTTTGAAGTGTAAAATTGCCTTCTACATTTTGAGGTTTAAATTTCTGAAATGCCAAACTCTTTATCTTGGCTGAAATATCGAAGCCCAATTTATCTGAAATTTGAAATTTGTATTTCGCATTGTTTGTGTTGATAGTAGTAGAAAATAGCTCATCTAAATTCAAGTGTCTCGATTCTATATTTGCAATTATTTTTATTGATTCATCTTTATATAGAAAATAGGGAATTAGGTTGCCAAGCGATCCACTGCCTTTTATATCCGATCTGCCAACTTCTGTTGAAAAAGAATTTGCGTGAAGGTCCGTTTTGGTAAATTTAAAATCTGCATTTAACTTATTGATTTTCAGATGATAAGCTTTAAATTTTACAGCAATATCTTTGAGTTTTATATCACCAATAGTATGCAATTCACTATATCTGTTGGCTTTAACATCTGCTAATTTGCCTTTAAAATCAATATCAAAATTAATTTCTCCCGAAACGTTTTCAATATTATCATTTGGGAATATTTTGAAATAATAACCAGCATCAATGCTCGATTTTGCTCGAAAGGCAATATAGGGGTCGTAAAAACCACGCAGGTAAAAATCGGCATCGAAAGGCTTTCCCTTCATAGTGGCGGTAATATTTTCCAACCTAAAAACACCAGTTTTTTCGACTATGTCTTCATTATCAAACACACCTTTGAAACTCACATTCTCAATTTCTTCTTTATATTCTGGATGAAAAAACGAAGCATCATTGCAGCCAAAATCTATTTTAATATGAGTTTTTGTTGTTCTTGAAATCTCACCTTTTATTATTCCATTAAAATATACTTTGCCTTTGCTTTTATAGGCAGTGAGGTGCTCTGAAATTTTGCCTGGTAAAAATGATATGATGGTTTGAAGGTCGCTGTTTTGCTCTGAAAATTTGAAATCTACAAATGCCTTTTTTCCATCTTTATAAATTCCTTCTACTTTAAAATTGGCATTGAGCACATTTAGATTAGAAGTGAGCACTTTATACGTTTTTGATTTTGAAGAATAAATAATTTTACTTTTAATATTTGCTGGTTGATTTTTGAAAAATGACCAATCACTTAGCTTAATTTCTTGTGTTTTCAAATTGCCCACTACGGCTATCTCCCAATCTTCATCAATAAGTTGAAAATTAGCTTTAGCATCCAAAAATTGAGCACCAAATAGGTTTTTTAGTGGTTTGTCGTTGAAAATGATAGTTACATTTTCCAGCCTTAGGCCTTTCAAATCAAATTCAATCTTTGCCAGTTGGCTTGTGTCGGTCGATTTTTTTATAATAGAGAAATTGTTGGTTCCATTTTTAAGTACATGAAAATTCAGCTTTGCATCTTTCAAATACAGGTTTTTTATTTTGTATTTCTGTTTTAATAAATCCCAAATCGAGAATGAAAAATACAGTCGTTCAGCAGTTGCAAAGGCTTTTTTACTGTTAGGAATAGATTCTACAATCTTTACGCCTTTAAATTCTATAGCAAATTCGGGAAATGTATGTATAAAATCAAGGGCTATTTTATCTACATATATTTCAGTAGCAATGCTTTTATTTGCCTCCGTTACAAATAGTTGTATCAATTGATTACGCATCAAATAGGCTGTAGTACCAATTCCTATTAGCGATAAAAGAATGAACACAATGATTACACCTGCAATTCTTAAAATTCTTTTGAGCATTATAACTTAAATGTGAATATAAAATTCAATGTCATTAACTTAAGCAATGTTCTATAAACCTCATCCCTTGCCCTTCTGCTTTATAGAAGGGATTGTGGTCTTAAGTTCATGACATTGATGTAAAATTATTAATAAATCGTGAGTTTTAAATTTGGATTAATGAATTTTCACTATACCTTTGCAATCCCAAAATTACGGGAGCATTACTTGTTCCGATTTGTATCGGAAGCTCAGCTGGTTCAGAGCATCCCATCTTAAATCGGGAGGATTCGCAGTTCGAGTAAGTGCAATTTAATAATGGGAGCATAGCTCAGCTGGTTCAGAGCATCTGCCTTACAAGCAGAGGGTCCGCGGTTCGAACCCGTGTGCTCCCACTTAAATCCTCATCATATTCAATGGTGAGGATTTTTTAATTATGTACAAAGTTTATAATCTCTATTCGGAATGGCTTTAGACGTAACATTTCAGTAATGGTTTGTAGTAAAATTAACTGTGAAAACGAAGCTCGGAAACCACCAACAGAATGGAACTAATAAGGATTAACTAGTAAATTTTTTGTCAGGACAAGACACTATATTAAAATAAAGCTACGTAACTTTTTTTCTAAGTTCAGCATCTTTTAAACTTCCGAATTTTAGATTCTGGATAGTAAATTACTGCGATTGAGAAACTTTATTCTAAATAAAACCCAAAAAAATGTCTTTTTTACCATCCTATTTTTACACCAAAGCCTTCTGGATTGAAGTTGTTTATAGGGGCATTATGAGGGGGAAATGCTCTGTTATTAATTCCTTTAAATAAATGAATTATGTTATTTTGATGTTCCTGAGGTAACACCTCCATAAAATTGATATTCTGTTTAAAGTCTGAATATGTTCTATTGTCAAATGTGTAGTCGTATTGCCCTACTTGAATTAACTTTAGTCGCGGCAATTTCTTCACTAGTTCAGCCGTCTGATTAAAATCCAAATAATTATCTTGACTAAGATCTAAAGTCTCGAGGCTTTCAAGTACAATAAAGCTTGGAGGTAATGCTGCAAAGTCATTACCACTTAAGTCTAAATTCTTTAAGTTTTTAAGTTTCAAAATACCTTTTGGGAAAGTAGAAAGATGATCATTTCTCAAACTTAAAGATGTGATATTTTTTAATAGAGAAATTTCGGCAGGAATGGAATCTAAATGGCTGTTTGATATTGTCAACGCGTTTAAATTTGGTTCTTTAGAAAGAAGCAAAAAAGCCTTTTTGAAATTGAATTCGGGAGAGATACTTAAATTAATGTACTCAATTTCTTTATTCTTTAGAAATTCTTTATCTATGCTTGAGATGGAGTTTCCTTCCAAATCAAGGTTTTTTAAATGTACAATTTTGCTTATTCCTGAGGGAATTTTGCTCATTCCACTGTATCGTAAACTTAGATATTCAATACTTTTGTTTAACCCAATGTCCTTTGGAAACGTAGAACTTGGCAAGCTATCTAGGTGAAGCCGCTTTAAATGGGTGATTTTGTTAATGATAGCAAATGCCTGATTCAAGTCTAAGTACTTTTCGTTGTTAAGATAAAGTTCTTCTAAATTCGGAATTTTAGAGATGATTTCAGGCAATGTTTTAAAACTATTAGCGCCAATATCCAAGGTTTTAAGTTTTTCAAGTTTTTCTATACCCTTTGGCAATTCAATTAAATTATCATGTGAAAGTATGAGCGTCTGTAAGTTAGAAAACACAGCTATATCGACACTATCTAGAGCAATACTTTTATGGCTTAGATTTAGTAAAATAACACTTTTAGGTGAAGATTTGGCGATACCCAAATCGTAATACGCCCCGTTTTCATTTGGAATTTTTTGAAATTGTGCGGTCAAAGAAAAACTTAGAAATAAATTTATAAGACAAAGGAAAATAATTGATTTCATGTATTGGATTTATAAATTTATGCAAATCAGTTTTGTCAATTCATTAAGATCCAAAATCTGATGTTCTATTTTAAATATTGCTTTTATACGTTTTTAGGATTATATAGTTGTTGCTGTAAGCCAATACCTTGGTAGGGGTGGCACACTTAACACTTTAATATTCACCGTCTTTAAAGATTTACTTTTTGCAAATTTTTCTTTAAAATGGGTACTTATTCCGTGTTTTGGTTTTAATGTTACTCCAACCACTGGTTGGTTCTATAACCGAAAATTATTTTGGAAGGGTAAAACTAAACACAGCACCCTTTTTAGGTTCGGCAATAGCCCAAATTTTTCCCCCGTGTTTTGCGATGATTTTTTTTACGATGGATAATCCAACACCAGTGCCTTCAAATTCGTCCGATCGATGCATTCTTTCAAATACCTTAAACATTTGTTGTGCTTTCGACATGTCAAAACCATCACCATTATCTTCAATCCAAAATACATATTCATTTTTTTGACTTTCGTAATTAATCGTGATTTCTGGTGAATCAACCTTTGATGAGTATTTAAAAGCATTGGATATTAAATTTTCCCATACTTGATTCAATAATCCTTTATCACCTTTGACTATCGGAAGCGTGATGATGTTAATTTTGTACATGATTTTGTATAATGATTGCTGGCGTTGAATGATTTCATTAACCATTTCATTAAAATTAATTTCAGACTTAACTAATTCTGCCTTCCCTAATCTGCTGAAATTTAACAAGTCTGATATCAATAATTTCATTTTGTTGGCCGAAATTTTGATTTTTTCCAAATATAATTTGCCTTCATCACTTACTGAATTGCCATCTTTCATCAAAAACAAATCAACAAGTACCGATTGTTGATTTGCTGGTGAACGCAAATCGTGCGACACAGTTGAGGAAAAAGATTCAAGACCTGCATTCAGTGAAACTAACTCTTTATTTGAAACATCTAAGGCCTCTACAGTAGAGGTCAACTCTTCATTCATTCTATATAAATTATTCTGCAACCTCTGTCGATCATTCACATCAAGAATTAATATAACTGCACCACCTAGAAGCAGAATTGCGAGAATTACTGCAAGTATAGGAACAAGTTTGATTAGGTTTTTGGAGTAATCTGCCTCTTTGGTGGTTAATTTCTGTAAGTGTTTTTCTTCTTGAGATTCCATAAATTTGATTTTGTCTGAAATATGGTTTAGACTTTCTCTTCGTATATAAGAGTCGATATTATTAAGTAACGAATGAGCCTCATTATTACGTTTTAAGTCAATTATTTTCTTTTGTTCCGCAATTCTATTGAATAGTATGGGCTTGATATTGTCAAACAGTTCTGCTTGTTCAGCTTCTACTGAATCGGCATGAATAGTCTTCTCAAAAGTCTTAATTTGGTTTTCCAGCTGAAATTGATACTGATTGTAAGAACTCAAATAATGATCATTGCCTGTAATCACATAATCTCTTTGAGCCGTTTCAGTATCCTTCAGTAGCAAATGCATGGCTTCTAGATTTTTAGAAATACGCAATGAACTTTCGGTTCTGAAATGAGAATCGAGTAATTGCTCTAAAGTGAGGTAATATTGATAAGAAAGTATTGCCAAGGCAATGATCATCAACACAGAACCAATGGCAATCTTTAATTGGAGATTAAATTTCATATAAGTTCTAGCTATTACTATTACGATTTTATTGGCAATTAGTTAATTAAATTATGCCGCTGCTATTGTCGACAAAATATTAGGTTATGGCAAGTTGGAAGCAAAAAAGCCAGCATAAAATTTTACAAATATAATGTTCAGTATTTTGTAATAATTGTCTAGCTTCATGAACGCAGCTACGAAGACGGAATACCTAAAAGGCATCCTATACGATCGCGAAAATGGAGATTTCCCATGGTGTGTGGAGTTTAATTCCGACACTATTGGGGAACGAATAAAAAAACACAACTCTAATCACAAAGGGTTTACTGGAGGCAAAGGTGATTGGGTGCTTAAGTTTATTCAAAACTTTACCGAAAAATCAGAGGCAATTACCAGAGAATAAGGAAATAAAGAGTTGGAAAAGCTCAAAAGAATAGCTCAGCTGGTTCAGAGCATCTGCCTTACAAGCAGAGGGTCCGCGGTTCGAACCCGCCCCGAAGTATCGGGACAAGTAAATGCTCCCACTTAAATCCTGATCATATTCAATGGTGAGGATGTTTAATTATCCAAATAATAATCAACATCAAAAGTTGACTGCTATTATGAAGACTATTTTTTTGCAAAGACGTTATATTTACGTTTCAATTTGCTACTCATGTCTGATATTATTAAACTTCTACCCGAATCGCTAGCCAATCAAATTGCTGCCGGTGAAGTGGTGCAACGCCCGTCATCTGTAGTGAAAGAATTGCTGGAAAATGCCATAGATGCTGGTGCTACTGAGGTTATTCTTAACATAAAAGAAGCAGGGAAATCGCAAATTCAGGTAATCGACAATGGCAAAGGCATGTCAGAAACCGATGCTCGCATGAGCTTCGAGCGCCATGCCACTTCCAAAATTTCGAATACAGAAGATTTATTCAACATCACCACCATGGGTTTCCGTGGCGAAGCTTTGGCATCAATAGCAGCGGTAACTCAAGTAGAATTGAAAACCAAAACCGCAGATGATGAACTCGCTACATTTATTTGTATAGAAGGCTCGCAAATAAAAGAACACACCTTGATTTCGAGTGCGAAAGGCACTTCTATGTCGGTTAAAAACTTATTCTATAATGTTCCTGCCAGACGAAATTTTCTGAAATCCAATTCGGTTGAATTTAACCATATTCAAGATGAATTTATAAGAATAGCCTTAGCAAACCCAAGTGTAGCATTCTCGTTTTATCACAATAATGAAGATGTATTTATACTCAACAGTTCGAAATTAGCCAATAGAATATTTGCATTATTGGGCAATCAATTAAAAACCAAACTGGCTCCTTGTAAAGAAGAAACAGCTTTGATGCAAGTGCAAGGCTATATTGGTAAACCTGAAACAGCTAAAAAAAGACGTGGAGACCAATATTTTTTCGTGAACGACCGATTTATAAAAAATGCCTATTTACACCATGCCGTTTGCGATGCATTTCAAGATATAATTCCTTCCGATAATCACCCATTTTATACACTTTTTCTTTATATCAACCCTATTCACATAGATATAAATGTACACCCTACCAAAACTGAGATTAAATTTGATGATGAAAAAACAATATACTTTATCGTAAATTCTGCAGTGAGAAAAGCGATTTCAAATTTCAATCTCACCAATGGAATGGACTTTTCTGAAAGTATAAACAATAATATTTTTGCAAATTTTACACAAGAAAAAAATTCATTCGGAAATGAAATAAACGCGCGTTTAAAATCAAATAAAAATCATGAATCGATCTATACACAAAGATTTTCATCTAAAGCTAACCAAGAGAATTGGCAATCGCTTTATAAAGATTTGAAAACCGAAACGGCAAATCGGCCAAGAGAAATTGAAGAAAATTTGAATTTAAGATTTGAAAGTGCTGTAAATATTGAAAGTACCGAGTTAAAAAATTTGATTATAAATGATACACCAGAAGCAATAATTTTTCAAATTCACAATAGCTACATAATAATACAAGTGCGTTCGGGAATGTTGATTATCGACCAACAGGCTGCTCACGAACGTGTTATGTACGACAAATTCAGCCATACACTTGAGAAAAACTTTGGTGCTTCACAGCAATTTCTCTTTCCGCTATCGCTCGAATTAAGCACTGCAGATTTTGATTTGGTTACCGAATTGGATCAACAAATACACGCTCTTGGATTTTCCTTTAGCATATTTGGAAAAAATACAATCGTAATAAATGGCATACCATCAGAAGTGCGTGCTGGAAATGAGATATCCTTATTTGAAGGCTTCTTGGCTCAGTACAAGCAATATAAATCAGAGATGAAACTTTCAGTAAATGAAAGTCTTGCAAGGTCAATTGCAAAAAAATCGGCTATAAAAAAGGGTACAAAATTAACTAAAGAAGAAATGGCAGCGTTGGTTGAGCAGCTTTTGAGCAGCCAGCAGCCTTCTTTTGCACCTGACGGCAGCACTACGCTTATTTCTTATGATTTGAAGAAATTAGGAGAGTTGTTTGGTAGCTGATTTAGGCAGTTATCATTTCTTTTCTGTAAACCACTCCCTTTTTCGAGGCCTCTTCAGGGTGCCTTATATGCCATTCAAATTCGTCTCTGAAATGCCGGATGTGGCTTGCTACAGGCCAGGCAGCGGCATCTCCAAGAGGGCAGATGGTATTCCCTTCTATTTTCTTAGCAATATCTACCAATAAATCAATATCTTGTTCATGGCCATGGCCATGCTCGATTCTGTGCAGTACCTTTTCCATCCAGCCTGTTCCTTCTCGGCAAGGTGAACATTGCCCGCACGATTCGTGATGATAAAAACGAGAGAAATTCCAAAGGTTTTTTACCATACATGACTCTTCATCGTAAGCTATAAAACCGCCTGAACCAAGCATTGATCCAGTGGCAAATCCGCCATCAGACAAAGATTCATAGCTCATTAAGCGGGTATCGCCATTGGCAGTTTTGAATAATAAATTGGCAGGCAAAACCGGCACAGATGAACCACCAGGCACGCAAGCTTTTAATTTTCTATTTTTCCAAATACCTCCGCAGTATTCATCACTCATTAAAAACTCTTCTACAGGAAGCCCCAATTCTAGCTCGTATACTCCTGGTTTATTTATGCTTCCGCCAGCTGAAATCAATTTTGTTCCAGTTGATTTTCCAATGCCAATTTTGGCATATTCTTCACCACCATTGTTGATTATCCAAGAAGTAGAAGCTATAGTTTCCACATTATTTACTACGGTAGGGCAGCCATATAAGCCTTTAATTGCTGGAAAAGGAGGTTTCATTCTCGGATTTCCGCGTTTGCCTTCCAAAGATTCTATCAATGCTGTTTCTTCGCCACAAATATAAGCACCCGCACCGCAATGTACGTGTACATCTAAATCGTAGCCCGTACCAAGGATATTTTTACCTAAAAATCCTTTTGCGTACGCCTCATTAATTGCTTTCTCAAGAATGCGAACAACATACATTAACTCGCCTCTCACATATATATATGCAGTATTGGCTCCCAAAGCAAAACTTGATACAATCATTCCCTCAATCAAAGTATGAGGCGTTTTTGCCATTAAATAGCGGTCTTTGAATGTACCTGGCTCGCTTTCATCGGCATTGCATACCAAGTAACGAGGCACGCCCTCAGGCTTGGCAATAAAACTCCACTTCATACCTGCTGGAAATCCTGCTCCGCCTCTACCTCTCAAACCTGATTTTTTTACTTCTTCTACCACAGCTTCTGGGGCCATAGTTTTCAAAGCTTTTTCTACGGCACGGTAGCCGCCTTTGGCACGATACACTTCAAAAGTTTCTATGCCAGGTTCGGCAATGTTTTCGGTTAATATTTTAATGGGCATAATTCACCTGTTAATTTCAATTAATTAAATACTTCTATATTTTTATTGATAATAATACTGCTTGTAAATAATGAAACAAGACCGATGACAACGATCCCAATGGCAATCATTCCGAATAATATTTTTGGATCATTCATGGTTATTGACAATTTGCAAGTCTGTTTTTCTGTCTAAATAGAATGGTAAAGCGTAAACTAATTGTGCAGAAAATAATATAATTCATCATACAAAGAGGAAATGGAAAAGATACTTGCCCTGATTTTCTTCTGTTATTAAATATCCAATTAAGCTTCCTAAAACAATTACTACCGTTGTGAAAGAAGTTGAGAATAGTAACTTATTAAAACTAATATTCTCTTTTAAATAATCTTTCATGTACTATTAAAACCAAACCCTGCTTATTTTATTTTCAGCAATGGCCTCATCAATTATCTCATCAACTTTTTGTTCAGTCAAGTGTTCGTGGTATTTGAGGCCGCACTGCATTACCGGTGCTGTACCACAAGCTGCCAAGCATTCTACAGTTTTTAATGTAAACATGCCATCTGGAGTAGTTTGCCCTGCAACTATTCCTAGTTTATTCTCGATATATTCAACTATCTCTTCTGCGCCTCTCAACCAGCAAGGGCTTGTGCGACACACTTCAAATACATATTTGCCAACTGGTTTGGTATAGTACTGTGAGTAGAAAGTGGCCACTTCGTAAACTTCTATTGGTTCAATTTTAAGAATCGAAGCCACATAATCCATTACATCGCTTCCCAACCAGCCGAATTCCTGCTGTGCCAAATGCAAAAGCGGTAGAATAGCTGATTTCTGCTTTCCCTCTGGATATTTTGAAAGATGTTTATCAACTACTTTCATTGCTTCTTGAGAAAATGCAACCTCCATACCTTGTAGGGTATGGGTATCGTGTGAATAGGCACTCATATTATTTTATTTAGCAATATCGAATTGAAAATCAAAATTTATATCTGCATATATGTTGGCCAAATTTAAATCTAAATCAATTGTTTTGATTTGAATTTTCGCCTCCAAACCTTTAAATCCTCCCTGTGTCCAATTAAAATCATCTACCTTATAAAAACATTCTATGAAAGGGCGATCTTGGTAAATTAAAATATATTCCTTGAAAGTTCTAGCGGCTCTATACATTCCAAGCTTTACAGACTTATCATACTGTTCGGTTGACTTAGAAAGAACTTCTATTAAAACAGCAGGGTTTAATATTGTATCTTTAACTTCATCTGAAAATTTAGGAGTATCGCACAAAATCACCATATCTGGATAGGCATAAAATGGGAATTCTGGTTCATAAACTCGTAAATCATTGAAAAAAGGCTTAGATTTTTTGTGTTGTAAGAATGGGGAAATTTCTGTGGAAAGATTTGAAATAGTAACATTATACCTAAAGGAAGCCCCACCCAAAGCGTACATGGCTCCCTTGTAATATTCATTCTTAAAAGGGGATGTTCTCTCCATTTTGAGATAGTCTTCTTCGTAAATATAGATGTTGGGTTGTGCAGACATACGATTCAAATATATTTAAGCATCTAATTCCCCTGCAATCACATTTAAAGAACTCATGGTAACGATTGCATCTGAAATTACTGAACCCTTCACCAATTCAGGAAATGCCTGATAATAAATAAAGCATGGTCTGCGGAAATGCAAACGGTAAGGTGTACGCCCGCCATCGCTTATTAAATAGAAACCTAATTCTCCATTTGCACCTTCTACGGCATGGTAAACTTCACCAATAGGAGCATCAATTTCTCCCATCACCACTTTGAAATGATAAATCAAAGCTTCCATCTTGGTGTAAACATCTTGTTTTTTTGGCAGATAAATACCTGGAGCTTCTGCATGATATACGCCAGCAGGCTCTTTTTCAATTTTTATTAGTGCTTGTTCAATAATGCGAATACTTTGTCGAATTTCTTCAGAATTAACCTGGAAGCGATCGTAGGCATCTCCATTCAGCCCTACTGGAACATCAAATTCAAATTCTTCATAAGAACTATAAGGATTCATTACCCGAACATCGTAGTCAACACCTGCAGCCCTAAGATTTGGGCCTGTAAATCCATAATTTAGAGCCCTTTCGGCTGAAATAGGACCACAACCTATCATTCTGTCCATGAAAATGCGGTTTCTTTCCAACATTCCATTGAATTCTTCATAGATTTTGGGGAAATCCTTTACAAACTTCCGAATTTTCAAGAATGTATTTTCATTGAAATCGCGTTCAAACCCACCAATGCGGCCGATATTGGTAGTCAATCTTGCTCCACAAACTTCTTCATAAATGTCGTATATTTTTTCGCGCTCTTGCATGACATACAAAAAGCCAGTCAATGCACCAGTATCAACCCCCAAAATACTATTGCAAATCAAATGATCGGAAATGCGAGCCAATTCCATAATGATTACCCGCATATATTCTACTCTTTTGGGGAGTTGAATGCCCAAGAGTTTTTCAACCGTCATGTGCCAACCCATATTATTTATGGGTGATGAACAGTAGTTCATACGGTCTGTAAGCGGTGTTATTTGGTAAAATGGCCTGCGTTCTGCCAATTTCTCAAAAGCACGGTGGATATAGCCAATAGTGGATTCGCTTGACACAATTTTCTCCCCATCAACCTCAAGAATATTTTGAAAAACTCCATGGGTAGCAGGATGTGTAGGCCCTAAGTTGATGGTAACGGTCTCTTTCTCAAGCTCATTTACCAGTTGAATGTGTGTCTGTTCGCTCATTTTCTAAATTGCCAGATCTTTAATAGTAGTATAACTGATTACAATAAATGGTATTATTAACACCACAACAATGGAAGCTATCATCGATATTTCAAATATTTCAAGATTCATGGTTTGGGGTATTTATGTCTGTTTATATTCTGGAAAACAATGAAATTACAACTACAGAAATCATATTAATGATTAAGAATCCTAGGGAAGATATCAAAGGTCTTTTCTATTGTTCCCAAAATCATTTCTAAGAAATAGTGAAATCAAGCTTCCGATTACAAGAACACCAGTATAAGTGAAAGAGGTGACTATTTGCAAATTAAGCTTACTATTTTCTTCAAGATATTTTTTCTTTATCAGCCTTAATTGACTAATTCATTGCTAATTTCTTGTCATTTCTACCTTCAACTGCCATTTGATATGACCAACAGAACAGTAAACCTGCAAAGGAAAGACCTGATAAAACAACAAAATTCCAGATTACTAACTCAATTATTTTCATTGTCCTTTAATTTTTCAATGTTGGTTTTAATCCTACCATTCAAATAAAAAAGACAGCTTGCTGCCCTGTAACAATAACAATACCTGCAAAGACGCTCAATAAAACCTTTGGGTCTTTCAAATTTGCATTGAGCCACAATCCAAACTCAGCACCAATCAGTAATACGATTGCATCATAACCTGAGGTGAACTTGGCTTAATCAAACTTGCTATTCTCTTCCATATAATTTTTCATTCCTAAAACTCATCTTCCAAAAAAAGAATCTTTCTTGTCAACCCTATTTGGGTCTTCCAAAGGATATTCTTTTCGCATAGGAAATACTTCCATCTCGTCAACATTCAATATGCGTTTCAAATTTGGATGGCCTTCGAACAAAATACCATAGAAATCGAAAGTCTCTCTTTCCATCCAATTTGCGGCTGCGTACACACCGGTGGCTGTTGCAATTGCCGGATTTTCAACAGGGAGAAAGAATTTTAATCTTAATCTAGTATTTGTAGTAAGGCTATGCAAATGATAGACTACACACAAGGGCAATAAATTGTCAGGGTAATGAACTCCGGTTAAGTCGGTCATGAACTGAAATTTTAATTCAGGCTCATCGTACAAATATTGCAAAACCTCAATATTTAGGTCTTTCGCCATTGTCAATGACAATAAACCATATTGTTCTTGATGAGAAATTACTTTTTCGCCAAATTTTTCCCTTATTTTATTTAATACCAATTCGTTGCTCAATGCCATATATAATTGAAATTAGATATATAATTTCTATAGTTTTTTTTCTATGTTGTTATCAAAAATCAGGCTTCTAAAAATTGATACTTATCTAATAATTTTTTATACGGTTCAGAATCTCTTCTGTCTAACTTTTCAGTTGTGGCCAATCTTTGTATTTGCATAAATCCGTCAATAATTTGCTCTGGTCTTGGCGGGCAACCGGGTACATACACATCTACTGGGATCACTTCATCAATGCCTTGCAGCACGCTATAAGTGTCGAATATACCACCGCTTGATGCACAAGCACCTACAGCCATTACCCATTTGGGTTCGGCCATTTGTTCATAAACTTGCCTAAGCACAGGTGCCATTTTCTTGGCAATTGTTCCCATCACCATCAATACATCGGCTTGGCGAGGCGAAAATGATACTCTTTCAGAACCAAATCGCGAAAAATCGTAAGTGGAACCCATGGTTGCCATAAATTCGATTCCGCAGCACGAAGTTGCGAAAGGCAATGGCCAGAGCGAATTGGCACGAGCTGCACCAATAACGCTATCGAGCGAGGTGGCGAAAAAGCCAGGTCCTTCAACTCCTGGTGGTGTATCTAATGTTTTTAATTTATCTGCCATAATTATTGTCTTTTATTGTGTGAGAAAGCCTACTGCTTAGGTACTAAACTAAATCTTTCTCAATTGGTTCTCTCTTTCGGTTTTTCGATCGTTAACCTCCATATATACTACAACTGAGATAGCA
Source organism: uncultured Bifidobacteriaceae bacterium (assembly GCA_964565665.1). GTDB lineage: Bacteria > Bacteroidota > Bacteroidia > Cytophagales > UBA9547 > CAZMFZ01. The sequence goes on from CAZMFZ010000013.1 coordinate 21,975, forward strand.
AATAAACCTATTAAACTCATTAAAAACATGATTGTGTAATACGCAAGTGTTCCCATTTTTATTATTTAATTTCGAAATTTCATTGTACTGTTTTCTAAGCAGATGTGCAATAAGCAGAATAAATGATATGCTTACCCCTAAAAGGAGAATATTTTGAAAGTATACATCATATAATTTTTCTTTTGATATTAAAAGCCCTCCCATTCCAGAACCAACGATAATAAAAAAGCAAAGATGTATTTTGCAAATCCATTAAAGAATCTGACACGCTCGGTGATATATTCTTTTCCAAAGCTCATTTATTCCCAATCGAGCGCTTTTCTTTTGATTACATAGAAAAACCCGAACAACAAGAAAACCATAAAGACAAGCATCTCTACAAAGCCAAACAAACCTAGTTCTCTAAAATTTACAGCCCAAGGGTACATAAAGATAACTTCGACATCGAATAATACAAACAATATAGCGGTAAGAAAATATTTTACAGAAAAAGGGCTTCGGGCATTACCAACGGATTCTATGCCGCATTCGAAGCTTTCAAGTTTGTGAGCTGTTTTTTTCTTGGGGCCTAAAAAATGCGTTCCAACCATGGTTGTA
>CAZMFZ010000013.1:22581-30760 GCA_964565665.1 uncultured Bifidobacteriaceae bacterium
GCCCATGGCAAATAGAAATTGGAGGAAAATAGGCAGGTAATCTACAGGCAGGCTCATGCGGCAAATGTGTTACTTTAACAAAAACAAAAATATGGGTATTCTGGCCGCAAACAAAATTTTAAGCAAAATAGAAGGTTTCCAAATTATAAAAAAAGTTATATTCGAAAGAAATAGATATTTGTACTACAAAACAAAAAATTCGACAATTAAAAACACACTTGAAAACCCTGTTTATCCATCATAATGAATCAAAATTAGCCATTGTTAAATTTGGCAATGGAGTTAAAGTAATGATTTGTTTTCATGGTTATGGTCTTGATAAAAATTCTTTTTTACAATTTGAGGAAAAGTATGGAAAGGAATATACAATGTATTCTTTCGATTCATTTGCCCACGGGAAAAGCCAATATGGAAATGGTGAAAACGCCCTAGAATTAGAGGAATGGAAAAATTATCTACTCAATTTTTTAGATCAAGAGAAGATTGAAAAATTCTCAATACTTTCATTTAGCATGGGTGGAAAAATTGCCCTTTGTACACTCGAATTGTTTTATTCTCGAGTTGAAAAAATGATTTTGATAGCTCCTGATGGTATAAAAACGAATTTTTGGTATAATGCCACCACTTATCCGGGAATACTTAACAAGGCTTTTAGATATACGGTTTTCTATCCAAGTATATATTTCAATATGATTGAAATTTTGAAATTCTTGAGATTGTCTGATAAAAGTTTGTTGAAATTTTCTGAGTTTGAGATGAATACGGCAACCAAGCGTGTAAAAGTTTATTTTGCTTGGATGATTTACCGAAATTTCAGACCAAATCTTGAGCATATAATTCAATTTTCAACCGAAAGAAAAATTGGGTTTGAGTTCTACACTGGTAAATACGACAGAATAATTCAGACAAAACATATTGATGCATTTGTAAACAGGCTGACCTTTGTAAAACATATTGAATTTGAATGCGGACATACCAATCTTATGAAGCAAGTTTCACAAATTTCTAATTCTACTATAAATAAATTATGTCAAAAATATTTTTAATTCTTGGCTCACTTATTGGAGCAATCTCAGTGGTGATTGGTGCATTTGGTACCCACAGTTTGAAAGCCTATTTGGGAAATATGGGCAGGTTTGATACTTTTGAAACGGCAGTTAAATACCAATTTTATCATGCTTTTGCACTTATTCTACTCGGAATCATTATGCAAAAAGCTGACAACCAAAATTTTACGATTTCAGGTTGGCTTTTTATAGTAGGTATAGTGATTTTTTCAGTAAGCCTTTACATACTTTGCCTCACAGGTATTCGATGGATGGGTGCCATTACTCCCTTTGGCGGGCTAGCAATGATTGGAGGGTGGCTTTTTATGGCTTGGGGAATCTGGAAAACTTATTAAGGAGCAGATTCGACCTTAAATATAAAATATTTTGTATCGCCTCGCCAGGGAAGTTTCAAATATCTTTCTTTATAAAATAGTTTTATACGGTTTCCTTTTAAAACGGCATTTTCTAATTGGCTGATTACTTCTGTTTGAGAAGCATCTACCGAAAAATTCCATATTTTAGTTGATAGATTGTTGTCGCCCGCAGATTCGGCAACATAATTTCCAGTGTTCATTTCGCCTTCATAAGTTTTGAAAACATAGCCTTTTTGGCTTAATTTATATACTGTACCTGCTCTATAACCTTCGCTGTATGAAGCAATATAAAGGAAAATAACTACCAATACGCCTACTACCGCCACTGTGAGCAATGTTGCCCTAAATGTTTTCCAAATTCTTTTCCAAGTTTCCATTTTGAATTAATCTAATGATTAAAATATTAAGCGTTATGGGCAAGGCAACTGCCTCACATTCATTGGTGGTCTTTGTTTTTTCCCATAATAAAAGCAAAATTCATAAATGAGTGAAAGCTCGTGCGAACCATAGGTGTATGACATTTTGGAAAGCGACAAGTCGTAGCTGTAACCAATTTTAAATTGATTGAATTTCACACCAACCAAAGCAGCCACCATGTCGGTGTTGAAACCTTGCCCGCCAAGCACAGGCAGACCACGGTACCAAAGCCCCAGCATTAATATTTGCCTTTGATAATAAAATCCAGCATCAAACTGCATATTTGAGCCCTGAATTCTAAAATTCATTGCTGGTGAAATAGAGGATTCAATTCCATCGGAGCTGTTTAAAAAAACTTTATAACCAGCATGCAATGAAAATTTCATTGGAACGGCTGATTTTGTATTGTCGAAAGCCAGGGGTACTTTTAGTAAATGATGACCAGAAAGGCCTATCCAATAATTATTGTGATACAATAAAATACCTGATGAAAGATCAAAGAAGTTAAGAGAACTAGGTACTTGTCCGTTGTCAGAAGGACCAGTAAGTGCACCACTTATCTGATTAATTTGGCTCCCATAAATAAACGAACCTGCATTGGAATATTTCAAATGATAAGAAGGCTGAAGGCCAAAGCGGAGGGTATAATTCTTATTCAAGTTTACCGAATATGATACCATTGGAGCAATTTCATAGGTTGTATAGTTGCCTGCTCCAGGGCTATCTCTGAAAATATACATGCCTGCACCGCCTTTGAATCTAGTAGTCGCTGCCAAATTGTGATCAATATAGGCGTTGTAGGTAGTATAAGGTTGGCCTCCCAGCGTCCATTGATTGCGATAGTTTGATCCTGCTCGCCAGCAATCTATAGTTCCTGCAAAAGCAGGATTGAGATACAATGGGTTGGCATAAAATTGCGTGAATTGAGGGTCGTTGGCCTGTAGTTCGCCAACAAACAAGAGAGCAAAAAGTAAATAGGTTATCTTATTGATTTTCAAAATGAAAAATTTGATTGAAAAACTTCTAATTCTGCCTTTAATGAATTGGTTTTCAATTTAGTAAAGCTATTTAACTTTTCCGAAGGCTTCAATGCTAAATCTTCTATTTGTAAATGCGGATTTATGAAAATAAACTCCAATACGGGATATAATTCCTGCATTACTTCCACCACATCTAATGTTTGTAAATTGTAATCAGCCAAATGAAATATTTCTGAATTTGTATCTGAATTAATAACTGTTGCCAAAGTTTCTGCTACTCTATTTATAGAAACAAAGCTTTTTATATTTCTTCCGTTCCCTGGTATTTGTATCCTTCCTTTGAAATGGGCTTGGAAAATGAATTTGTTCAATAAACCTTCGTATTGGCTGGCTGGGGAATGACCAAATATTTCAGAAGAACGAAAGATATAACATTGCTTTTTGTGCCAAATTCGCTTTACTTGTTCCTCTGCTCGATATATAGAATGGCCATAAAAAGATTGAGGATTGGGCATTACCATTTCATTTTCAATAATTCCACTCCCGAAAATGGCTTCTGAACTAAGATACACAAACTTTTTTACGTCCGATTGTTCCACCGCATTTAGCACTTCTGATGTTCCCCAATGGTTTATTTGTTCATAAGAATGACTATCAATAGCAGGATTTTGGCTTGTGAGTGATGCCAAATGATATACTACATCTGCCTTTTTTACCTCCTTATTCAACTTGTGAGCATCTAAAATATCACCTTCTACAAACCTAATTTTTCCTTTATTCACTAAGGAAGAAGAAAACAAACCGAAGTTTTTAGAACTGAGATTGTCGTAAACGGTGATTTTCTCAACTTCACTGCGATTTTGAAGCAAGTGTAATAATACCGAGCCTACATATCCTGCGCCTCCTGTTATTAATATGTTCATATAAAATGTGTACACTAAGGCTTCAAAATTAGAAAAAATATTTTCAATAAAAGACGTGAATATTTATGGGGAATAGTGAAAAGCATATTAAAGCGAATATTTATAAATTGCAGCCCTTTTAAAATTTTAGATGAGAATAACTGCAATCGTTTTAATTTGTATTTTTATGTTTGGATGCGAAAAAACTTTTGTTCCTAAACCCAAAGGCTATTTTAGAATAGATTTGCCGCCACATAACTATCAACCTTTGCGAGAGAAACATCCGTTTTCGTTTGAATACTCCAAATCCGCAACGGTGCAGCCCCACAAATCGAGCATTTCCGAGCAGCATTGGGTAGATATTGTTTATCCTGAATTTAAAGCCACTATTCAGCTCACTTACAAAGATTTATCGACTGAAAAGTTTGTTAAAGCCAAAGAAAAATTCTTGAACGAATTGGTAAATGATAGCTATAAACTCACCTCGAAACATCAGGTAAAAGCCTATGCCATTGATGAATCGGTAGTGAAAACACCTACAGGAAAATCTGTAACCATATTTGAATTGGAAGGCGATGTACCTAGTCAATTCCAATTTTACCTTACCGATACTACTAAACATTTTATCCGTGGGGCATTGTATTTCCGTACAGCTACAAAAAACGATTCCTTAAAACCTATTATTGAATATATAAAAATAGATATTATGCACACTATCAATACTTTGGAATGGAAATAAAGTATTTTTGCTTATTATATCTTATTGTCGCCTTTTAGCGATGGCACAATTTTTTAGCTAACTAAATGATAAATAATATCCTAATGAAAAAAATAATTTTGCTTTCAAGTATTGCTTTTTCTTCGCTATTAGCTTCTGCTCAGTACTTTGGTATTGGCTTACGAGGCGGTATCAACTTATCAAATGTAAATTATAGCAGTTCGTCATTATCGGGAGCGATTAGTCAAAGTTCCAATTTAGGGTATCAAGGTGCTATTGTGAGCGAAATTGGGCTCAACAAATTCTTTTCCATTGTGCCAGAATTAGTGCTCTCAAACCAACAATTCAAAATCAAAGAAGTACCAAGCAATACCGATCCTAATGAGAAATATGATGTTACTTATAAGCTCAACTATGTTAATATTCCTTTATTGGCTCGATTGACTTTAAGAACAGATTTACTAAAAATTTATGCCAATACAGGTCCACAATTGGGTTTTTTTACTAATGGTACGGTTGTTTCCACGGGCGGCTCTTATGTTTCACCTTCATCCTCTACTATCAATAATAATGATTTCGCTTGGGTTTTTGGAGGTGGTGTAGGTGTAAAGGTAGGAGCTGGGTGGCTTTTTGCAGATGCTCGATACACTGTAGGGGTATCAAAATTCAATAAAGAATCACTCTTTCCTGGAGGCGAGGTAGATATGAAAAGTGGTGTTACCGGCCTTTCAATAGGCTATCAATTTCAGTTTGGAGATTAATACACAAAATTGAAAACTTCGCTTCTGTGTTTGAAAATAAGTTGATTCAAACATAAAATTTACCAAAAATCAGGAAAGCTTTTAGCATAATAAATGTAACCATAATTGGGCGGAGCTATGCCAAGTTCCCTTAATCGCAGCGAAACTTGACCACGGTGATGGCTGCCATGGTTGGCAATGTGAATGAGAATGTCGGTAATAGTCATGAAAAAAATATCTCCATCTAAAGTTTTAGTTTCGATTTTTTCATTCAATTCGCTCAGTTTCAGCCTAGTTATCAGTTTGATATAAAGCTCAGTAAGGGCTGCATTTTTATTCTTTAGGTTTTCTATGGAATGCAATGCCCATAAATCTACATTAGAATTTGTATCAGCTGTAATGGTATTGTATCGCATTCTTTGCGTGTTGAGAATGTGGCTCATCATTTTGATTATGTATTCATCGCTCACCTTATTTTTCTCCATTGTTTCAACCAACATATCGATGCACCAATGGTTATAATTGAAAATTTTTAGCAGATAGTCCTTCATGGCTTATATTTGGCTTTTAATTTATTTGGAATAAAAAACGAATCTGGCACAAATTGTTATGCAATTAATTGAAGTAAAAGATAAAATCACAAAAAAAGAATTTTTAGTATTACCAGTAAAGCTATACAAAAACGTGCCGCAGTGGATTCGTCCACTTGATAAAGACATAGAAAAAGTATTTAATATAAGGCAAAACAAATATTTCCGTCATGGCGAATGTGCCAGATGGATTTTGAGAGACGATAAAGGAGAAACCATTGGCAGAATTGCTGCATTTATTAATCGCAAAACAGCCAGAGCAACCGAATTTGCCACTGGAGGGTTGGGTTTTTTTGAATGTATAAATGATGCCGCAGCTGCCCAATTATTATTTGCCCAAGCCATAGCTTGGAATAAAAAACGAGACATGGAAGCGGTAGACGGCCCAATAAATTTCGGGGAGCGAGATCAATGGTGGGGTTTGCTTGTTGATGGATTTGAGAAAGAACCCAACTATTGTATGCCTTATGCTATGCCCTATTATAGAGAATTGTTTGAAAACTATGGATTCAAAAACTACTTTGAGCAATACACTTATACAATGCCTGTGCAATCGCGTATGCCTGAAAAATACCAAGAAAAGGCAAACCGAATTGCACGCGACCCCAACTACAACTATAAAAACTACGACAAGAACGAGCTCAAAAAATTTGCAGATGATTTTCTTTCAATTTACAATAAAGCTTGGGCAAAACATGGCGGCTTAAAAGGCATGTCGAAAATTCAAGCCAGATTTATTTTTAGGCAGATGAATCCAATTGTAGATACTGATATTGTGGTGTTTGCATATTATAAAGACGAACCAATTGGTTTCTTTTTAATGATTCCCGAATTGAACCAGATATTCAAATATTTAGGAGGGAAATTCGATATGTGGGCAAAGCTGAAATTTTTCTACCATCAGAAAATAAAAAAATCGTGTAGGAAAATGTTTGGCGTAGCATTTGGCATTATTCCCGAATACCAAGCTAGAGGTGTAGAAGGTGCAATAATTATGGAAGCTGCCCGCATTATACAGCCCAAAAACAAATACGATACTTTCGAAATGAACTGGATTGGCGATTTCAACCCCAAAATGATTCATTTGGTGAGTGAATTTGGTGCTACGGTTGCCAAAACCCATATTACCTATCGCAAAATATTTGATGAATCTAAGCCTTTTTCAAGGGCAACAGTGATTTAGCGGAGAAATACAACTGCTTTAGTGAAATAAACTAAAAAAGCTTTTGCAAATGCAAAAGCTTTTTTAGTAGTGGAGTCGCAGGGATTCGAACCCTGGTCCGGACAAGGCCACCGATGAGCCTTCTACATGCTTAGTCTCTCGTTGATTTTCGAGTGCAAGCAGGCTGGAGACGGCCAATTTGCACCTTAGCTATTTTGTCTTGAGTCCGATTAATAGCATTTCGAGCAGCATTCCTGATTTTCGATGCCCCCGACCCACCCCTCAGGAAGTAGGATGGAGGGACACAAGCTGGTTAGTCTCTGACTAAGCAGCTAGGGCGTAAGTTTCTTCGCCTGTTATTGTTCGAAACAGCTTTTTGAATGGAGTCCATTTCTGCTCCATGCATGCTTTTACCCACAGCCACACATGCCGTCTATACCGGTCGACCCCAAATTTAAAGAACTAAATAATAATACAAAGTTAATAAAAATTATAGATTGACAGGGGCTTGTTTATTAATTCTACAGACAATTTTTATTTCCAAATAATAATTCATACTTTTGCACCTCAAAATTTAAACCGCAGACGGGTTCTGCAAAATTAAATACCATGTCAGTAAAAATCAGATTGGCCAGAAGAGGTCGAAAAAAATTATCTCTGTTTGATATTGTAGTATCAGATGCACGCTCGCCAAGAGATGGAAAATTCATAGAAAAAATTGGGGTTTACAATCCAAATACCAATCCTGCTACTATTGAATTGAACGAGCAAAAAGCATTTACTTGGTTGATGAATGGTGCACAGCCTACAGATACCGTACATGCCATGCTTTCTTATAAAGGTATTTTATACAAAAAACACTTACAAGTTGGGGTTAATAAAGGTGCTATTACACAAGAGTCTGCTGATACAAAATTAGCTGCTTGGGTAGATGCGAAAACCAACAAGATTGAAGGTAAAAAAACCAAATTAGCTACAGATAAAGATAAAGCCGCAAAAGCTAAGTTTGAAGCTGAAGTAAAAGTAAATGCCGCCCGCGAGGAAGCATTGAAAAACAAAAACAAGGTTGAAGAAGTAGCTGCGGCTGAAGCAATTGCAGAATCTGCATCTAAAGCTGAGGATGCTGTTGTAGCAGAAACTCCTACTGAAGAAGTTACAGCAGCACCTGTAGTAGAAGAAGCAGTTGTTGCTGAAGTCGCTCCAGTTGTAGCAGAAACTGTTACTGAAGAAGTAGTTGCTGCACCTGT
>CAZMFZ010000013.1:30860-36448 GCA_964565665.1 uncultured Bifidobacteriaceae bacterium
AGCAGAAACTGTTACTGAAGAAGTAGTTGCTGCACCTGTAGTAGAAGAAGCAGTTGTTGCTGAAGTCGCTCCAGTTGAAGCCGTTAAAGAAGCATCAGCCGAAGTAGTTGCGGAAACTCCTGCTGCTGAATAATTCGCAACCTACAAGCACAAATTGAAAACAGCGTAGATAATTTCTACGCTGTTTTTGTTTATACCAACCTCAATAAAAATGGATTTAGACGATTATTTCGAACTTGGCTTTATTACTCGGGTGCATGGTACGCAAGGGGAAATAGTAGCACAGTTAGATACAGATAGGCCACAGCAATACAAAAAACTGCAATCTGTATTTTTACTGCAAAAAGGGCAACTCATTCCATTTTTTATTGAAAAAATAAATATTTTAAGCAATAATGCCATCGTGAAGTTTGAAGATGTAAATACCCATCCGAAAGCATTCGATTTAAAAGGCTGCAAACTATTTTTGCCAGCCGACAAGCTCACCGATCGCGGAGAGGGTCATTTTTATTACCACGAAATAGTGGGCTACGAATTAATAGATGAAGAAAAAGGAAGTTTAGGCCCAATAACAGAGGTCTACAACCTTGAACACAGCGATTTGCTGGCTATTGAATACCAAGGAAGCGAAGTATTGATACCTATTGTAGATGAATTTTTAAAAAAAATAGACAAGAAGAAGAAGCAAATACTAATGGTGCTACCCGAAGGGCTTTTGGAAGTGTATGCAGAAAAATCTCACAAGCAAGACGATGGACTAGGTGAGAATTGAAACCTTATTTTCTCACGATTGAATTACATCACAAGCAGTTATATAATTTAAAGAACAATTTATAAAATGCTGATTTTAAGTCTTGAAACTTCTACGCAAGTTTGTTCGGTTGCTTTGCATAACAATGGTACCTTAATAGCTTATGCTGAAATACTAATTGATAAATCTCACGCGGAGAAAATCACTCTTTTAATTCAACAAGTTTGTGAAGAATCTAAAATAGAACTCTATGCGATTGATGCAATTGCAATTTCAAAAGGGCCTGGTTCGTATACTGGCTTGAGAATAGCTTCTTCGACTGCCAAAGGTTTGTGTTTTGCATTAGACAAACCTCTAATTTCCGTAGATACTTTGCAATCTATGGCATTAGAAGTTTCAAAATCGGAATTAGGTTTGAATTTAGCCTCCTCGAATTTCTCGATTGTTCCCATGATTGACGCCAGAAGAATGGAGGTGTTCACTAACCGATACAATGCCCAAGCTGGGAGAATATCCGAAATAGAAGCAAAAATTATAGATGAATACTCATTTTTAGAAGAATTAAAAAACTCAAAACTTGTATTTTGTGGCAATGGAGCTGAAAAATGCAAACCAATTATTACACATTCCGATGCTATTTTTGTAGATTCTATTTACCCAAAAGCAATATTTATTGGATACTTGGCTTATGAGAAATTTTATAAAAATGAATTTGAAAAGGTAGTAAATTTCGAGCCTTTCTACTTAAAAGAGTTTTATATGAAGATAAATTGAGCCTCATTAATTGCACGCATAAGCCGCCAATTCACACACCAATAGTTTAATATCAGCATGAGTGTCGAAGCTGTGCAAGCAAATTCGCAATCTTTCCTCTCCGGTTTTTACAGTAGGCGAAAGAATGGGTTTTACATTCATAGCTTTTTCCTCTAGCTGAGCTGCCAGCTGTTTTACAGCCATATTCCCAGGAAATACCAAGGCCTGAATTGCACTTTCAGATTTTACCATCCTATTTTCCAGTCCTTGCCTTTTTATTTCAGCAATGAAAAAATTAATGTTTTTAACCAACTGCCCTTGCAACAAAATATGTGAATGCAGATATTCAAATGCCGATTTAATAGTAATTATTTGGTGCAAAGGCATGGCTGTAGTGTAAATAAACGGCCTAGAGAAATTAATTAAAAAATTCTTTACCTTATTTTCGGCTACTACACAAGCTCCATGACAACCCATAGCCTTTCCAAAAGTGTGAATCCTGACAAAAACCTCTTTTTCCAGACCTAGTTTGCAAACCAATCCGCTACCATTTTCACCCACTATCCCTGTGCTATGTGCCTCATCTACAATTAAATACGCATCAAACTGCTTACAAATTGCTACCAAACCCTCTAGCGGAGCTTCATCGCCATCCATTGAATATATGCTTTCAACTACAATATATTTATCTCCCTTCGCATGGCTGAGTTTTTTTTCTACATCTTTTAGGTCGTTGTGTCTAAATGCAAATCGTTCGGCATAACTCAATCTCATGCCATCTTTTATACACGCATGGCTGAGTTCATCATATAATATGGTGTCACTTTTTTGTGGAATAGTGCTCAAAACACCCATATTGGCCACATAACCTGAGTTGAATAAAAGAGCAGATTCTGATTTGAAGGTAGAAGCTAAGTAGCTTTCCAATTGCTCTGTTTGCGGAAAATTTCCAGAAATAAGCCTAGAGCCTGTAGATCCATTTTTATGAATTGCGATGGCATTGGCGTATTCATTTTCAATAATTTTTGCCAATGATGCATTTCGTGCCAAGCCCAAATAATCGTTGGAGCAAAAATCAATCAACTGATTTTCATCAGGTAAAACTCTGAAATTGCCTTCGTTTTCGCGTTTTAGAAGGGCTTTCGATATGAAGTTGGGAAGTAGAGACACCGTATTCAAATATCAAAAATAGCTATTTTAAGCAATTTTATTAACCAAATCTGCATTTAATGGTTTAAGAAAGTAATCGGCTACCACCTTATACGATTTTGCTTTTTGAATATCTTTCGGATTGTTAGATGACGACAAAATGTACACTTTGGAATTAATGATATTTGAAGCCACCAATTTTTCTATTTTATCTAAAAATTCAAAACCATTGTACATTGGCATGTTCAAATCAAGCAATATCACTTCAGGAAAATCTTTAGCTTGCAGTTCATCGATATAATCGAAAGCATCGAGCGATGAATCGATGGTGATGCATTCTTTCGCTATTTTTGCAGCACTAATGTAGCGCTGGCTTATCAGATTATCCACAGGATTGTCGTCAATAAGCACTATTTTATTGAATTTGTTGGCTGGTGGTATCATAGCAAAAAAATTTAGTGAGTAATTGTACTATATTAACTGGTAAAAGTTAATAATAATATTGGATTAATACTATTATCATGCCAATAAATAAATCTATTCGAATTGAGCATACTTGTGAATAAAACTGAAGTACTAGTAATTGGCAGTGGAATAGGCTCACTATCAGCTGCTTGCCTTTTGGCTTTGGCTGGCAAGAAAGTAAAAGTAATAGAGCAAAATTATCTGCCTGGAGGCTGCGTAAGTTCCTATTGGCGAAAGGGATTTGTATTTGAAGCTGGAGCTACTACTTTGGTGGGCTTAGATAAGGGGCAACCGCTACATTATTTGCTCGACACTATTGGCGTTCATTTGCCCGCTCGAAAGCTTGAACTGCCGATGCAAATAAGGATGAAATCGGGCAGAATCATTAACAGACACCAAAATATTGAGGACTGGATAAATGAAGCCAAGGCAGAGTTTGGCTATGAAAATCAAGAGCCTTTTTGGAGATTTTGCCTCAAAATCAGCCAATTTGTATGGGATACTTCTCTGAAACAGCGTACTTTCCCTATCAGCAATTGGAGCGATTTGGCAAATTCGCTAATGAATTCAACTCCATTACAACTCTGGAATGCCCGTTGGTGTTTATTTTCAATTCAAGATTTGTTAATCAAATATAATTTACACCGAAACGATGATTTTGTAGACTTTGTAAATGCACAATTGATGATAACTGCTCAAAATACAATAGAAAACGTGAATGTACTTTTCGGAGCTACAGCACTTTGCTACACCAATTTTGGGAATTATTATCTGGATGGTGGCTTGATAAGCCTTTCAAACGCTTTGATTGACTTCCTAAAATTGAAAGGTGGGGAAATTAGTTTCAGGGAAAAAGTAGAGAAAGTAAGTCAAAATTTGAACGGAAACTATCACATCAAAACTTCTAAAAGCGAATTTGAAGCAGCATTTGTAGTAAGCGGAATTCCCTTAAATAATACGATAGAAATTTTTGATGAATCGGTAAAAAAGCGACTTAAATCAAAGCTTATGACTTCCAAACAGCTGAATTCCGCCTTTCAGATGGGCATTGGCTTTAAAAAAACAAAGTCTTTTTCTACCATTCATTTTCAAATTCACCTTGAAAATATCTTGCCATATATCGATGCAAAAACAATTTTTGTGAGTCTGAGCCATCCAGACGATACCACCCGATGCGACAATCCTGATACTATGGTAGCTGCTGTAAGTACCCATTGGCCAAATCCTGAAAAAGAATTAAATTTTAAAAAATCAATAGTAGAGGATTTGATAATTGAAGAACTCATAAAACAAGAATTTTTCAAACGGGAAGAGATAGTATACTATCATTCATCTACCCCAGAAGCTTGGGAAAAATGGACAAATAGAGCGTACGGATTTGTGGGTGGCTATCCGCAATTTATGAATATCAAACCTTGGCAAATGGCTGATGCTAGGTTAGATGGCCACAAAGCGTACATGGTAGGCGATTCTGTTTATCCTGGCCAAGGCATTCCTGGAGTGGCGTTGAGTGGAATTGTTGCGTTTGAGAAAATAAAAAGGGATTGGTTTTAGAGATGTAAACGAATTTATAGCACTAATTCAATCTATAAGGCGGTATTAGCACAAACTCAGGAATGTTTACTTTAAATTTTTTGCCATCCATTATTTTCTCCAATAGAAAAGTGCCTTTCATCTTGCCTATAGAGCTTTTAAGGTTGCAGCCAGATACGTATTGATGGATTTCTCCTGATTCTAAAATCGGTTGCTGGCCCACGATGCCTTCCCCTTCTACTTCGCGTATACTGCCATCGGAATCATAAATAAACCAATGCCTTCTTAGTAGTTGGATGGTATTTTCACTATTATTTTCAATGGTAATGCGGTAGGCAAATACATAGTGCATATTCATTGGGCTTGAATACTCTTGTTGATATTCAGTTTGCACCGTAATTTTTATTCCTTCTGTTATTGCAGCTACCATGGCATTGTGGGTTTGGAATTTAATAACATTGTAAATTAATAAAATAAATTTATTTTTAACAAAAAATAAGTGGATTTAGCATTCGGTGTGTATCTCAATACTTTTTAACCTGATTTTCAGCATTTTATTATCTAATCTATCAAATAAATGCAAAATAAAACCCATAAAATATACCTGTTGCTTGCAAATCTGCTTTTGATTTGTGGCTTTTTAAACGCCCAATTCGACCCTGCATCGGGCAAACCTATCAATATCTGTTCGCCCACTTTCGATGAATTTGCCCCATCGCTGAGTGCCGATGGCAAAACATTGATATTTCAATCTAATAAAGATGGCGAATACAAGCTCTACGAATCAAATTTGCTGCCTAACGGACTTTGGAGCGAAATGAAACCCATTACAGCCATCAACAATTATGGTAAAAAATACGATTTGGTGGCAGGCGCAAGCATTAGCTACGATGGAAATATACTTTACTTTTGTGCCTCATACGCGGGGGGCTGGGGT
>CAZMFZ010000013.1:36458-36839 GCA_964565665.1 uncultured Bifidobacteriaceae bacterium
GGGGCGATATGGATATTTATTATTCCAAACGTACTGCCGAAGGCTGGGGCGAACCTACAAATATTGGCAAGCCAATTAACAGCAAAGCATACGAAGGCTTTCCGAGCATTTCATCAGATGGTAACAGGATGTATTTTGTTTCATTACCTAAAGAGCAGAATGACGGTACCACATGCTTTAAAATATTGGTATCGGACAAAGACAAAAATGGCAAGTGGAAAGAGCCTTATATTTTACCCCCACCTATCAATATAGATTGCGATAAAGCTCCCCGGATAATGCCTGATAATAAAACGATAGTGTTTGCGTCTATTCGCGAAGGTGGAAAAGGGAAATTCGATTTATATACCTCAAAAGTAAATGAAGCGGGCGAATGGGAAG
>CAZMFZ010000013.1:36849-42777 GCA_964565665.1 uncultured Bifidobacteriaceae bacterium
CCTAAGCCTATGGAATTTGCAAACACCACTGACAATGAGCAATATGCAACGGTTCCTGCCTCGGGCGATTATCTATTTTATCATAGCAATAATAATATCATCAAGCTCACAATTCCATTTAAATACAGGCAAAATAAAAATATCACAGTACAGGGCTATGTTACAGATTTGGATACTAAGCTTTCTTTGGAAACCTCAGTAACAGTAAAAGATGCCGGAACCACGCAAATACTGAGCCAACAAACCAACAATGCTGCTGATGGGCGCTATACAGTGGTACTTACGGCAGGGAAAAAATACGAGATTACATTTGAAAAAGCAGGTTTTTCTACTTATACGCTAGAGTACGACCTCACAGATTTGCAGGAATACAAAGCTTACGAGGCCAATGTAGAGTTGTTTTCTAAAATCAATTTTGAACTTTCAATTATTGATCACGAATTGTTTTTTCCACTCAACGCCCAAGTTTCCATCAAAAATGCAGCAACAAAAGAGGCTGTAAATATTCTTTTTGCAGTGAATGAAAAAGGCAATAAAGTATATCAATTAGTATTGGGCAGTAAATATCTATTTGAAGTAAAGTTGAATAAATATGCGACTTACACATTCAATTTCGATTTAACAGAAGAAGTTCGGTTTCGCGATTTGGATAAAGAAATAGAAATGAAGCCTAACACTAAAGAGTTTCAATTTTCAATTTCTGACAATTCTAATGGTGAGGGAATTTCTGTAGACGTGTATATCACCGATTTGGATTTGAATGAACAGGTAGTTGCCCAAGGCTATGTGACCCGTGACGGGAAATTTGCAATCAATTTGCGTGAAGGAGGCCGCTACAATGTAGAGGTAAAAAATCCGAAAGGTTATGCTTTTTATTCTACAATTATAGAAGTTGGAGAAAATGCCAATACACTAGTAAATATTGGCTTAACGGCTTTGAAACCGAATGCCAAGTTGCTTTTGAAAGATATAGTGTTTGAGTACAACTCGTTTGAATTGCGAGAAGATTCCTACGGGGAATTGGTACGTGTAATCAAATTGATGAAAGACAATCCTTCCATGACCATTGAAGTAGCAGGCCATACTGATAATGTGGGAAGTGCGGCTTTCAATAAGCGACTTTCTGAGCGTAGGGCTAGGTATGTGGTTGATTTTATGAGTATCAGAGATGTGTCTGATGCCCGACTTAAAGCGATGGGCTACGGGAAAGATTTGCCCATGGTACCAAACGATACTGATTTGAACAAAGCAAAAAATAGAAGACTGGAGCTTAAAGTATTGACAATCAACAACTAAATATATGAAGCAGAAAATAGCATTTGGCATCATTTATCTTATTATATCCATAACTGCAGTTGCCCAAAGGGTAAAATACAAAGATGCGTATGAGAAAATAAAGGCAAAAGACTATGCAGCTGCATATCCGCTTTTGAAAATTGTGTTGAAAAATGACACCTCAATTGCCAGTGCAAATCTGCATATTGGTACTTTTCTATACAACCGAGCCAAAAGTTACGATGTGCTAAAGCAAAACGATGCCGCCAAGATAGATTGCGATTCTGCTCTTTTTTTTCTGACACGATCCAAAAGGCAAATTAATGAAAAAGAAACTAAGCGTAATGGCGAATACTACAGCATGTTCACTCGCAATGCGAAAGACACCCTAAAGCCAATCACCAATCGAGACACAATTTTCAAGCGAGTAAGCCGAGATTTGGATGCAAAACTGAAAGAAATTCCTATACACAAATCAAACATTGATCTCATATTCTACACCTTTAATAAAAGCGTTGATTACTATGCCCAAGCGGCCAAAATTTATAAAAACCTCAATAATAGATATTCAAATATCAAAGAGCTTAGCCTAATGTCAGATTTAGCATTGGCAGCCGATTTAGATAAAATGCACATCAATTACGATTCTTCTATTCATTACCTCGAAACCTATAAAAAAGCCATAAAAGCCTATCCGATAAAGGGTTACAATCAGCAATATGAAGTAGAATCGATAGAAACTTATAGGCTTGACGGACTTTCTAAAACAGACTTTTTGGCTTCAAAACTCAAACTTTGGAACTATGCCAAATGGGCAAAAGAAACCAAAACTGTGCTAGACAAAGAAATAAAAAAGTTAAAAGACGGAATAATAAAATACGATGAACTCTATGCCACCACGTTTGAAGAGATAAACACGAAATTCATAGGCTACGATTCGGCAATGGCCATTAAAGCAGATAAAAAATTGTATTCATTGATTAATAAATACGATTACAATTCACTGGCCCTACGATTGCTTGATTACAAACAAAAAAGGCTGGAATTTTTAGGAAGTTTGCTCAGCAAATACAATGACATTGAAAATAATACTGGGGCAAATTTCGAACCTAAAGCCTATTTTTTCTATGATTTGAGCAAGCGAATAAGTGCGTGCGATAGCAGTTTGGTAAAATTTGAAAAAATAAATTTTGCCAATGAAGCTCCCAAATACAGTTTTTTTATCAACAAGCGTTTCGCTGATGTGGCAGGAATAAATGCTTTTGTAAACAAAGAAAAAAATATGCTTAAAGAAAGCACGGTGCTTTATAAAGAAAAATATGCGGATGTGATGTATAATTATCATACAAAATATTCTGACACCACATTGTACGTGCCTTACGCCAATTTTCAGATTCCAATGTTTCCAGGATATGAATATTGCAAATCGACCATGAAAACTACTGTGCTAAAGGAAGACATCAAAGGCAATATTTTTGTAGCTGGCTATATTTACCAAACCAATGGCATTTCCAATGCTTTTGTATGTAAAATAAGTGATAGCCGCCAGGTATTGTGGTTTAAAAACATTGCCATAAAACCTGAAAATAAAGCTACCAATGGGGAATTTATCACTGCCATTGAGCCAAGTAATGAAGGATGTATAGTAGCTGTAAATTCAAGACTTCCAGGTGGAATTAAAAATTTCCTTATTAGATTCGATAAAAACGGATTAGAATTGTTCAATAGAAAAGTAGAATCAAATGCGGTGGCAAGACAAATGATTTTTGATGAAATAAATGATAATTTTATATTGGTAACCAAAGGCGAATTGGCTTTTGATTTTACTGAAAAAGAAGAACCACTAAACATTGTTTGTTTCGACAATACAGGACTTTCAAAATGGAATCACAAGTTTAATTTGCAAGGTACAGTAGCCGAATATAGCAAAGTATTTGAAGGCTATTTATTGATATGCAATTTTGCCAGCATAAGCACAGGCAGCAATATTATTCAAACCAAAGCAGGAGCAGGTGTAAAAAACACCAATGTCTTTTTGCTAAAAATAACCACGGCTGGGCAAATTTCTAAATTTGAAACCATCTCTTCGGGTTCAAATCCGCTTTATGCTTTGGGAAGCGTGAAAATTAACAACAGCAACATTAATATATTGGGTGTAAACAGCGAATTTAGCAACCAATGGCACTTTTTGAAACCCATGCGAGAACAAGATAAAATACTCACTGTTATAAATTCTAATGTGGAAATTCAAAAATAGTGCTTTAGTGCTTTTGATTTTAGCAATAGCATTGGCGAAATCGCAAGCCCAGATTTCTACGCAAGATTTGGCAATAGCAAAATCAACTATTTCACCTAATGCAGAACATTACAGTTCAAACAAAAAGAAAAAAGGCTTTTTCCTTTTTTGGATGTACAAGCAATTCATTTCAAGTCAAGATATTCCAAATGTATGCCGTTTTCACCCGTCTTGCTCGGAATATGGCTTGCTTCAAATAGATAAAAATGGTTTGATAATTGGCAGCTTGGCTACATTCGACCGCTTAACTCGCTGCAATGGCAGGCAAAATGAAGATGTTTATTATTATAATGTAGATAAAAAAAGGTTTGTAGATTGGCCTTAGCATATTGAATAGCAATAAATTTTCCTCAAAATGTGGTTTCAAAAATACTTTCTACCGAGTTGTTTCGCTCTACAGTTTCCATAAATATATCTCTGCTTATCATTTCAGCTCCTAGGCTTTCTAGATGAGGTGTATGCAACTGACAATCAACCAGTTCTAAGCCCAAACTAGAAAAATGCTTTACAAAAGTGATAAAGCCTGCTTTAGAGGCATTGCTTTCGTGTGAAAACATTGATTCCCCAAAAAAACATTTCCCCATGGCAATGCCATACAATCCGCCTACCAGCACTCCTTCTTTCCATACCTCTACCGATTTGGCAGTACCCATTTTGTGAAGCTCACAATAGGCATCAATTACATCGTGATTAATCCAAGTGCCGTCTTGATTTTTGCGTTTCTTTTGGCTGCAATTTTCAATTACTTGTTTGAAATTGTGATTGAAAGTGATGGTGAATACTTGCTTTTTGAGCAATTGCCGCATGGTATCTGATACATTCAATTTTTTAGGATACAATACAAATCTTGGATTGGGACTCCACCAAAGTATAGGCTCGTGCTCGCTATACCAAGGGAAAATACCAGATTTGTATGCTAAAATTAGTCTTTCGGGCAATAAATCGCTTCCAAAAGCGAGTAGGCCATCTGATTCGGCTTCGGTAATGGGCGGAAACCAAAGTCTTTCATCTAAAGCATAAATGCTCATGCTTTTTCGGAATCAAAAGTAAGGGATTATTTTGTAAATATTTCATTGGTAATAATTTAAAAATCGACTGTAGGCATGGCGGTACAAATTTGATTTTCAGCATATATCACTACTTCTCTTGGTGATGAATAAACATACACTAATTCAATATCAGGAACGATTGCCCAAACACCTTTTTCCCGCATTAAAATATTCTATTAGCCTGTATTCAAAATTCATAAAAGAGTCATTTTCGGAGATTACTTTTATCAAGAGTTTAGGAACTACATTCAAACCTTTAATGGTATCCTTTACATTTTTTCATCCAGTAAAACCATAGCAAGAATTCTAACTTTATTAGCATCAGTTCTAAACTCCTTTTCTGCATATATTCTACATCCCTTTTCAAAATATTTATCATTTACCAAATAATCAGCAAGGTTATGATATATAAGTTTGTTTGATAGTCATGGGTGCTAATGCTTCCATTTGGTATTTTTATTTATTCTCTAATATAGAAAATCATTTTAAAACCGCTTCAATTTTGCCTAATTCTTCTGCTGAGAATTTGAGATTATCTAAACATCCTACTGAGTCTTCTAATTGGGCTACAGAACTTGCCCCAATCAATACAGTGGTAACTTCCTGATTGCGAAGCACCCAAGCCAAAGCCATTTGAGCCAAAGTTTGGTTTCGGCTTTGAGCTAAGCCATTTAAATGATTAATTATTGCCAATTTCTCTTCTGTAATTTGGCTGGGGCGAAGAAACCCGTTTGGCTTTCCAGCTCTAGAATATTCAGGAATTCCTCCCAAATATTTATTGGTGAGCATTCCTTGTGCCAGTGGAGAAAAAGGTATGCAACCAATGCTATTTTTACCTAAAATTTCAAACAAACCATTTTCAGGGGCTCTCTCAAACATGGAATATTTTGGCTGGTTAATCAGGCATTTTTGCCCTAAAGTATTTAATATTTGTATTGCTTCTACCATTTGCTCTGCCCCGTAATTTGACAAACCAATATAAAGTGCCTTGCCTTGGCGAACTATCAAGTCGAGTGCTGCCATGGTTTCTTGCATGGGGGTATTTGGGTCGTAGCGATGGTGGTAAAATATATCTACATACTCCAATCTCATTCTTTTCAAGCTTTGGTCAAGGCTTGATACCAAGTATTTTTTGCTTCCCCAATCGCCATAGGGACCATCCCACATGGTGTAGCCAGCTTTGGTTGATATTATTAGTTCATCACGATACGCAGAAAATTCATTTTTCAACATTCTGCCAAAATTAGTCTCGGCACTGCCGGGGGGAGGGCCATAATTGTTTGCCAAATCGAGATGGGTGATACCCAA
>CAZMFZ010000014.1:0-42368 GCA_964565665.1 uncultured Bifidobacteriaceae bacterium
AAGCTCAATTTCATTATCAGGTTCATTAATTAAAATAGAAATGGTTTCGATTTCTTTATTTTCATAAATAATTAACTCAAATCTATCAATTATTAAGGTGTGTGAGGATGACAGAAAAGTTTTTCCGGCTTGAAATGGGCTGGAGATGATTTTAAAAATATTGCTCGCTTGTTCAAATAAGAAACTGTATTCAGACATAATGACCACAAAATAGGCTTCGGGCAACGCTAGTAATTTAGCTATTTGCAGCTTCATAACACCTTCGGTCTCAGTCTCAAACTTTCGTCTCTCAATTGCCAGACTAAATAAAAAAGCCTCCTCTGTTTGCCTTAGTTTAGTGGTAGTTTGCAATGTGGTTTGCACTATATTGGCATTTAGCTGTTTTAGCACAGGCACTATTTTATGCCGAATGAGGTTTCTAGCATATTTATCTGAGTTATTTGAGCTGTCTTCCCGCCATTGTAATTTATTTTCATTCACATATTGTTCAATATTTTCTCTTGTAGCAAATAATAATGGGCGGATAATCTGATTATTTACAGGCAAAATTCCGTGCATTCCTGCTATGCCTGTACCTCTGGCAAGGTTTATAATTACTGTTTCCAGTACATCATTTGCATGATGTGCAGTAGCCAAGCAATCGAAATAATGTTTTGTCAAAATATTTGAAAACCACTCGTAACGCAGTTCTCTAGCTGCCATTTGAATTGATATTTTTCGGTTGGCTGCTTCAAGAATTGTATCAAATTGGATAGTAAAGAATGGCACTTGGTAGCGTATAGCAAGGTTTTCTACAAATGCTTGGTCGAGGTTGGAATCATTTCCACGCAAAGAAAAATTGCAATGGGCAATACCAAAATCAATTTTTGCCTCATAAAAAAGATGAGCCATTGCCACAGAATCAATTCCACCACTTACTGCTAAAAGTATTTTTTGAGTATTAATAAAAAGCTTTTGTTCTTTCACGAACTTTTGAAAAGCTTCTAACATTTCAAGACTTTTGATTTGTCGGTGCAAAGATTAAGCAATTCTTGGTTAGTAAGCCTAAACACAGGATGTGAATAATCGGGTGCTATTTCGGCAAGTGGTGTAAGCACAAAATTGCGCTCAGTAAGCTCAGGATGTGGAATAATAAGGTCGTCTCTATCAATCACATATTTACCATAATAAAGCAAATCAATGTCTATAATTCTTGAACCCCATTTTTCATCGCGGACACGGCCAATTTTATCTTCAATTTTATGCAATTGGGCAAGCAGAAAGCTAGGCTCAAAATCAGTAAAAACACGAACTACACAGTTCAGATATTCGTCTTGATCTGATACTACCCATGGTTCGGTAATGTAAAATGATGAAAAGCCTATGATTTGACCTATTTCAGTAGAAATCAAATCATAGGCTTTTTCCAAATTCAATTTTTTATTGCCAAGGTTAGACCCTAAGCCCAGGTATGCTTCCTGTTTTTGCATGGTATATTAGTTAGCCCCG
Organism: uncultured Bifidobacteriaceae bacterium; assembly: GCA_964565665.1. Lineage (GTDB taxonomy): Bacteria > Bacteroidota > Bacteroidia > Cytophagales > UBA9547 > CAZMFZ01. The sequence goes on from CAZMFZ010000014.1 coordinate 1,489, forward strand.
TAGCTGCTCAGCAATTCCTTTTCTACCAAAGCACGAAATTTCGCAGCTTTTTCTACCGATTCGGGGGTTGCACTAGGGTATGTATTTTTCAATTGTTTGGCCGGGCCGTCAATATCGCCATACACGTATTTGCTGGCTTCGTTTTTATCTTTTGTAAATTTATTGTATTGGCTTCCGCAAGCAGAAAGCAATGCAACGATGGCAACAGCACTTAAAATTTGAGAGAAACGCATATTGTTAGATTTTTATCAAAATTAGGAATTCAAAACTAATTATTAAAATAAATAAAAATAAGTGGGGGCTGATTCATAATAAGTAGAAATTACAAATTATTTAAAAATAATATTTTTAGTTTCGTAAAGGTTTCACATCTCTACTCCCGAGCCATCCTTCATTTTTTCAGCATTTTCGGCAATTCGCAAGTTTTCTATAAAATCGGCAATGTCGCCATCCATCACAGCAGGCAAATTATATACTGTAAAGCCTATTCTATGGTCGGTAACACGGCTTTGAGGATAATTGTATGTGCGAATTTTATCACTTCTATCGCCCGACCCTACCATCGATCTGCGTTGCCCAGCTATTTCATCGTTGTGCTTTTGCAGTTCGATTTCATAAAGCCGCGAACGTAAAACGGAAAGTGCCTTTTCAGAATTTTTTATTTGCGAACGCTCATCTTGGCACTGCACCACCAACCCGCTAGGGATATGAGTCAATCGCACGGCCGAATACGTGGTGTTTACCGACTGGCCACCTGCGCCTGACGAGCAAAAAGTATCTTTCCTAATATCGTTCATGTTGATTTCAACATCTACTTCTTCAGCTTCAGGAAGCACAGCCACACTTGCTGCGGAAGTGTGGATTCGCCCTTGCGCTTCCGTAGCTGGCACACGCTGTACGCGGTGTACGCCAGATTCAAATTTCATTTTGCCATACACATCCTCGCCTTGCACTTCGCAAATTATCTCTTTGTAGCCGCCTGCTGTGCCATCTGAATAATCTAAAATAGATATTTTCCAGCCCATTTTATCGCAAAATCTTTGGTACATTCTCAAAATATCGCCAGCAAAAATGGAAGCTTCATCCCCACCTGCCCCTGCTCTTATTTCCAAAATAATATTCTTGCTGTCGTTAGGATCTCTAGGAATCATCATCTCCTTGATCTCAGCCTGTATTACCTCGTACTTCTGATTCAGCTCGTCCAATTCTGTCTTGGCCATGTCGCGAAATTCTTCATCCTTTTCCGTCTCGAGCACTTTTTTGGCCGATTCTATATTTGAAATCAAGTTTTGAAAAGCCTTGTACACTACTACTACTTTTTCTAAATCTTTGTATTCTTTGCTCAGCGATGAGAATTTTTTCATGTCCTTCATGGCATCAGGTAGCACTATTAAATCCGCAACTTCCTCAAATCGCTGTTGTATGGCTTCTAATTTATCTATCATTGATTTTTGTATTTTTCACTTTTGTTCCAACTTTATTTTTTTACCTGTTTCCCGACTATACTTTTAAGGCTATTTTAAACGGGTGGCAAATTTAAGAAATTTTTGGTTACCGATTTTTTGCTATTTTAGCTTCAAAATCAATCGTTTGCATTTCAAAGAAAGTTTCTCAATTGAAAGATTATTGCCACTCAATGGGCAGTTGTTAATTATCGGCTTTATATTTTTTAGTTTACAATTAAGCACAGCCCAGACAATTACGCCCAAAATTGATTCGCTAAAAGCCAATGTAAAATACAAAAATAGTGTTTTGGTGGCTCCCTTGGTGTCCAACACTCCCGAAACAGGCTGGGCTTTTGCTTTGGCTGGTATATATATATTTAAAACAAACAAAAAAGATTCTCTGTTGAGAACGTCTACCATTCCTACAGGGGTAGCTTATACTACCAGGCAACAATTGCTGATTGCCATTGGAGGCAACATATTTTTACCAAAAGAGGACTATATAATTCGTTTTGAAAATACTTACACTCAATTTCCAGACAAATTTTGGGGTATTGGGAATAAAACATTTAATCGTGAGCGTCAAGATTATGCTTTTGAACAATTTTACTCAAATCCGCAGTTTTTCAGAAAAGTATATGGTAAATATTATTTAGGCGTTGGGGTAGAATTTCAGCGAATTATTAAAACTGAATATGGAGTCAATAGCTGGTTTGAAATAGACGATGTGGTAGGTCGCAAGCCATACCAAGCAGCTAGTTTGGGCTTTTTGCTTACCTACGACAATCGCAATCATGCCTACGTTCCCGACAAAGGCGGTTCCATAAATATAGAACTTTACAATGCGGCACTTTGGAACTTTAGCGATTATGAATTTCAAACCATCAGAATTAAGGCCAAAAAATTTCAAAAAGTTTTCAAAAACCATGTTTTGGGTTTCCACATGGTCAATGTATTTACTTTTGGCGAGGTGCCGTACCGCAGCTTGGCCGTATTGGGCGGAATGGATATTATGCGGGGGTATTTTTCAGGCCGATTTAGAGACAAAATGATGAATGCCGTTCAAGTCGAATACCGCCTTCCAATCTACTGGCGATTTGGCGCAGTCGGCTTCGCAGGCGTAGGAATAATAGCCAATCGGTTCTCCGACTACTCAATTGATGAGTTGAAATATTCGCTTGGAAGCGGGTTGCGATTTGCAATTTTGCCTAAAGAAAAGCTCAACATCAGGTTTGATGTGGCTTGGGGAAATTTCAATTCTTTCAACTATTATTTGATATTGGCAGAAAGTTTTTAAAGCGAAATGCCCATTTTTTTATAAATAAAACTCATAAGCCAGGCTGGCCCTATTAGCAGAAATTGAATGTCTTTTAAAAACGAAGGCTTTTTACCTTCTATTTTATGCCCGTAAAACTGACCAAGCCAAGCCGCAATAAATATAAAAATGCTGATTGGCAACAAGGCATTTGTAGCTACGTTAATTGCGTAAATCGCTATTATCAATATCATTGAAAATACTCCCATTCCTGAAGCTAAAGTTAAAGAAAGCGAACTATAATAAATAAGTACCAACATCAGCCCGATAGTAGCCCAGTTTAAGTAACCGTACAAATTATTTTTGAAAGGAAATGGCATTGACCATACCATGCACAGCAAGCTGAAAAAAATGAGCGGCACACAAAACCAATGAATAAGCTTGTTTTGTTTATTTTGATGGCTTTCGCCATATTGATCTAGCAAAATTTCAATTTTCTTCATTACGCAGATGCGAGTAAATATGTGCTAATTTATACAATCAAAGTAAATTCAAAGCTTTTTTAATTGCGGATATTTTTACTTCACATTCCTCCCACTCGTTTTCAGCATCTGCATCGCTGGTAATGGCACTTCCCACCTGAAAACTTAAATAACTTGTAGCTGAGTCATATAATATACTTCTGATTACTACATTAAAATCGAAGTTTTGCTCTTTAGATATATAGCCCACCGCACCCGAAAATAAGCCTCTTAGTGTTTCTTCATATTTTTCTATCAATTGCATTGCCGCTATCTTCGGTGCACCCGTCATGCTTCCCATTGGAAAAGTAGCTTTTAAAGCATCAAATGCACTGCATTTTTCATCAAGTTCGGAAACCACGGTTGAAATCATCTGATGCACATTTGAAAAACTATAAATACCAAATAGCTCTTCCACTTTCACAGAACCATCTTTAGCCGTTTTAGAGAGGTCGTTTCTCACCAAATCTACTATCATAACATTTTCGGCCAATTCTTTTTCTGAATGTAAAAGGCTGTCAATCAACCGTTTATCTTCCTTTTTATTTTTTCCTCTCTTTACAGTTCCTTTTATGGGCTGGGAAATAATCATTCGGCCTTCCTTTTTCAAAAACCGTTCAGGCGATGCACATAGCAGATATTTATCATCGGCCTTGAAAAAGCTGCCAAAAGGCATGGGAGATAATTGATTCAATTTAATAAAAGTATCAACTGCCCGTATGTCCTCGTTTTCAATGAAAAATTCTTGACAGAAATTCAATTCATAAATATCTCCCCGATGAATATGCGATTGGATGGCATCTACCCTATTTATATAACTTTCTTTTGATATTTTGGATTGGAGTTTTGGTGTTGAGGCAAATGCGTTTCCCTTTTCAACAATTACAATCCTATTTATTTCATCAAAAATTAATCTGGGATTTTCACCTGAGATAATTATTTCATTTTCTTGGTATTCAACCAGATACTCAGGTTCAAAAAATAGCATTTGGGGAAGCTTCAAGCGGTCTGAATTATTGCTTTCCAGATTTTCAAGTTCATTTTTCAAGTCGTATCCCAAATAGCCAAATATGGTATTTGTAGCAGTCAATTGAAACTCAGTCAACTGTTCAAAAGCATTGGCTGTTTTATCTAGGCATAATAGTTTTTTTGCTCCAAAAGCCAATGTGGAAGGAAATACTCCATATAAATAAGGCAATCCATTTCCTTCCAAATAGCAAACGTGGGAATAATTAGCATTAGCGAATTGCAATGCTTTTTGCTTGATTATGAATGTGTTAGCAGAGAATATTTGAGAAACCAAAATACTAGGAGTCGAATATACATCAGCAAAAAGCTGCCTATGTATTAAAATTAAGACCCAAATCTACACATCGCAAATGGCAATGCCTTGTTTCAGGGCTTCGAGTTTATTTGTTTTTGTTGGAATAAATTCTTGAGCTACATAGCCTTTAAAACCCGTCTCCACGATTGCTTTCATGATGGCGGGGTAGTATAATTCCTGCGTTTCATCTATTTCATGCCTGCCAGGATTACCACCCGTATGGAAATGAGCAATATATTTTATGTTTTCTCTAATAGTACGAATAATATCGCCCTCCATTATTTGCATGTGGTAAATATCATAGAGCAATTTGAACTTATCCGAACCTATCATTTTGCAAAGTTCTACACCCCAAGCTGTAGAGTCGCATTGGTAATCTTTATGGTCTACTTTGCTGTTCAATAGCTCCATCACGAGTGTTACATTGTGCTTTTCAGCCAAAGGCATAAGTTTTTTCAAAGCCAAAGCACAGTTTTCCATGCCTTGCTCGCGTGAAATGCCGTTTTTATTTCCAGAAAAGCAAATCAAAGTATTGTAGCCTGCAGCTGCTACTTTTGGAATATATTCTGTGTAAATTTTAATCAATTTTTCATGATTCGCAGTTTGGTTGAAGCCGTTGGTGAGGTCGGAATTGGGTGTCAAAGGCATGGCACAATATAAACCATGTTTTTTTAAAATCGGCCATTCTTCGGGTCCCGCCAATTCTATTGAAGCAATGCCTATCTCTTTAGCTGCTTTACACAAATCTTCAAAAGGTATATCGCCATAGCACCAGCGACAAACCGAATGTTTAATATTGCCTTTTAGCATAGTATTTGCTTTTTCAGAGTTTGGCAATTGGCTAGCTAAACTAGGAAATGCGGCCAAAGCGGTTGCTCCTAAGCCTAAAGTTTTGATGGTATTTCTTCTTGTAGTTTTCATTTATTCGGTTAAAAAGTCAACTCAAATAAACACTAAAACTTGTGAACTACAAACAAAAATTTTACTGTGGCATTATATTAGTGGTGTAATAATGAAACCCAATTAACTTTTGTTTAATCATTTCAAAAAAAAATTAAACAAAATTTATATAGTCGCGTATTTGTTTACATTTGTATCACATCTCTTAAACAAAAATCCTTTAGACAATGACACAGAGAGAATTCAATTCTAATATATTATCCATTTCCAAAGCCTTAAAGCCATTTGCTATGAGGCTCACTCGCGATTTGGACGATGCCAAAGATTTATTGCAAGATACTTTGATAAAAGCTTTCACCAATCGTGAAAAGTTTTCCGAAGGCACAAATCTTAAGGCCTGGATGTACACTATTATGAAAAACACTTTCATCACCAATTATCAAAAGATGGTGAAGAAAAATACTTTCATTGATACTACTGAAAATTTACATTATTTAAATTCAGCAAAATACACCACAGTAAATGCAGCAGTTTCCCAATTTGCAATGGACGATATCAACAAAGCATTGGAAATTTTGCACGAAGACTACCGCACCCCATTTGTGATGTATTTCAGAGGATTCAAGTATTATGAAATTGCAGAAAAGCTCGATATTCCACTTGGCACGGTGAAAAACCGAATCCACATTGCCAGAAAAGAGCTTAAAGATATGCTTACTATGTATAAGTAAAAACGTTAAGCAAGGTTTTGGGGTTGAATGTTGAAAATTGTGAGTACTGAGAAAACAATAACATTTTTTGACAGGGTAATTGTAAAGGAGTCTGTAAAAGTAATTTTACAGACTCCTTTTGTCTTTATAGAATGACTAAACATTTTTTGATTATGCCCTAAACATTTATGCTACCAAGCGATGGTAAACTTGTCGCTTTTATTTTCGACTGTTAGTGACGATATTTTGGCTACTTCCAAGTTGTTTGCCGAGCCAATAGGGTCAAAATTTAGAATTGAGCTCAACAAATTAAAATTTTCACTTTTGGCTTTTAATTTTGATAAGCTACCATAGCCATGAAATTGAACTTTGATCGATTTGAATTTGCTTTTCGATTTTCCATCTGCCTTATCAAAACTTAATTTTTTGTTTTTATTATCGAGCGAAATAGTTCTTTTAAAATAGTTGCCGGTTTCAAACTGATATGTTTTGCCATCGTCTTCATAATGTACGAAAGTGGATCCAGCCTTTCCGTTGTAAATGTTGACTACCAACGTATCTGTTGGCGATTCTACCGTGCTTTGGGTCAGACTCTGCGTAGTAATTATGCTTCCACCTTTTACATACACTGGCAACCGTTCTACTGGTGCTGTGGTCAATATTTCCTCATTTCCTTTGTAATATTTGTCATTATAAAACTCGTACCAATCGTTTCCAGGCAAGTACACATTCATATAATATCTCCAACTTTCTGTTGGAGCCACCATTATGCCATCGCCACAGAAAAATTGGTTTTGGTATTTATCATCGTATATTTTGCTGTCGTGTGCATAATCGATAGTTAGGCTTCTTTGGATAGGCAATCCTGTAGTACTTGCCTTGTAAACATTGCTATATAAATAAGGAAGCAGTTTGTAGCGTAGGTTAATATAGTTTCTAGAGATGGCCTCCACTTTTTTGCCAAAAGACCATGGTTCTTGTTCTTTTTGGTCAATGGCTACGTGCGATCTGCAAAAGGGTGAAAATGCCCCAATGCTCATCCATCGGGCGTACAGATTTGGGGTGGGGTTGCCCGTAAAGCCGCCAATATCCATTCCTGTAACAGGTATCCCAGATATTCCCATGCTGTTCATCAATCGCACACCTAGCATCATGTGCTCATCGCTCGATACGTTGTCGCCCGTCCATACCGCAGAGTATCTTTGTATGCCTGCGTATCCAGCTCTTGTGAGCACAAAAGGCCTTTCGCCATTCATCAGTTTTTTAGTGCCTTCAAAGGTGCTTCTGGCCATATTTAGGCCATAAATATTTCTACCTTGGCGAAAGGTTGTTTTTTTGCCCTCGTAGTAAAACTGCACCAAATTTGGAATATTTTGACCCCAAGTGGCTATTTCGTTCATGTCGTTCCAAAATCCTTCTATACCGTTGTCAACATAAGGTTCTTTCATGGCATTGCCCCACCAATCGCGCACCTTGCCATTTGTAAAATCAGGAAAGTGGCACCAACCAGGCCAAACTTGACCCGAATAATAAGTATTATCGGGGTATGTCAGGTACAAACTGTCTTTTACACCTTGATCATAAGCGGGGTATCCTTTTTCGATTTTAATTCCCGGGTCTAAGATTACAGCCGTCCTTATGCCCATTTTCTTTAAATCTGAGGTCATTTTTTTAGGATCTGGGAATCGGTCTTTATTCCAAGTAAATACTTTGTAGGCATCCATATAGTGTATATCTAAATACATTACATCGATAGGCAGTTTCTTGTCTCTAAATGTTTTGGCTATGCTAAGCACTTCTTCATCAGGGTAATAGCTGTATTTACATTGCTGGTAGCCAAGGCTCCAATAAGGAGGCATTTCGATAGTGCCGGTGAGAAAACTGTAGGATTGTATAATATTTGCTACCGATGAATTGCCGATGAAATAATAATTCATTTCGCCTGCCTCAGAGCCAAACGACATGAACCTATCGTTCGAGGCACCAAAGTTGAAATGTGTTTTATGAGAATTATCGTAAAATATACCGTATTGCAAGCCATTGTGAATACCCATGTAAAAGGGTATTGATTGGTACAATGGGTCTGCGTTGCTGCCATACCCAAAAGCATCGGTGTTTGCATTCACATACGAGCTCCCTCTTCGGTTCAATCCGCCTGTTTTCTCACCCAAGCCAATAAATTTCTCATCTGCCTGTATTTTTTTGTACGTGGTAAACTCCTCGCCCAACCAAGATGTACCAAAAGAAGGCTCATCTTCATTCAGTAAGCGATTTTTTTTATCATAAAATGCAAACCTAACCGGAAATTTTGTCACCACCAGCTGCAGCGAATCTGTTGCAAACGTTAATTTAGTAGCTGACTCAGAAAGCAAGAAATTCGACTTGGCATCTGCATTTCTAATTATTGCATAAGAAAAATCATCCCATAGCTCAGAATTATTAATCCTGACTCTTATAATGGTTGGGGAATACATTGATAATTTGATGGTGCTGTTTTCGGTCTTTATCAGATACGAATTTTGATCTTTTACCACAGATTGGAAAGTACCCACGGATTTATTGAGCTGGGCGTAGCCAAAACTGAATGAAATGAAAATGGCAATGAGAGTTTTCATAAAATCTTAAAATTGTGTTTAGGCGATTAATTTAAAATTGTTAGAACTATTAATTGATGTTGCAATGCCGCTCAGTTTACCCTTATTATTAACCGCTATCCTTTAGTTGCGCAACACACATTGCCGGCTCAAAACGACCGTTTTGCCCAGGTTCAACAAAATTACGATGATCCGTGGCGAATAAATTAACTAAACGAGATTGACGATGAATAAAAATCGAGATTACAAAATCGAGCAGCTGCCGCGTTTATTTAACCAGTATTTTTGCGAACTCCACGGCATTTTTCTTTTTAATTTTAGCCACATAAATGCCACAGGGTAAGCCCGAAACATCTATTTCGTTGCTTTCCGATAGTTGAAAATGGTATATTTGGCCCATCTGCGAAACCAACTCCACCGCTTGTATTTCATTTCCCAGCAAAGCAAATTTTCCTTCCACAATAGGATTTGGATAAATAATCGATTGATTTGTCGCCAAAGGATCATCATCTGTAGCCAATACAAATGTCTTTACAAGTTTTATGTCGGTGTACATGCCAAACTTGCCTGCGTTGAAGTTTTTCGTGTATGTGCCATCTGCGTTCGATACCTCAAATTGACTGTCGTTATAGTAATCGTACCAAGTGCCGCTGTGGGGGAAATTCAGCGTGATATTTTGTGCAATAATATCGAAATTGGCTGCAACCACTGCATTCATTTGCGTGGCATTTGCGGGGCTAGCAGTGTAAGGATTATTTTTCAAAGTGATTGATTTTAGCAAAGTGGTGTTGCCATAAAAAGTAGGGTCGCCTTTGGTGAATAAATCATGAGTCATTCGCAATCTTATGAAGTCGGCTGTCACTTTATACAGATTAGATCGGCCATCTTCATTACGTTTGCTCCAGAATGGAGGCTTCAATGAAAGCCTGCAATCGTTACTTATGCTTCCATTTTCGCATCTGTTTATACTTAAGTCGAAGCCAATCTCACCAAATTGCCACAGCATTTTTGGCCCGGGTATAGAGTAGAATAGCACCGTAGCAGCCGATGTGCGCTCCATGGCGTTATAAAACTCTCTTGCGTTTCCGTTGCCAAAAGTAAAATTTTTATACATTAGCCTTTCCTCATCATGGCTTTCCATGTACGACATAGATCTGGGATAATTCCAGCCCCGTTTCTTGAAATATCCTCCACTTATGTCCGAGTTGCTGGCATAGCCCATGGTGTTTTGGTTGTAATTATCGGTCATTTTGTTCCACATCAGCATTCCCTTTCCTTCTGCTGCCTTGTATTGCGAAAGCTCCGTTTCTTCTTGGTTTTCGCCCAAGTGCTCCATTATAATATAAGTGTCGGGCGAATAGCTCCATATTTTATCTGCCATCCGTTTCAAAATAGCAATCCGTGAAGCATCGTAGGCAGACCATGCTCCTACATCGGTATTTTTATTTTGCGTAAATCCCTTGGAAAGATCAAAACGCAGCCCGTCAAACTTATATTCATTTAGCCAGTAATGGTTGACGGTATCTACATATTGTTTGGTTTTTTCACTTTCATGGTTCATGTCGTAAAACACATTGAAAGGGTGTGTGGCGTCTTTATTAAAAAATGGACTGCTAACCAGAGGCTTGTTGCTTACAAAATCAAAGTACATGAGCACATAAGGATTGGGCATGTCTTGGTGATTCAATACCATATCTAATATCACGGCTATTCCATTTTTATGGCACTCGTCTATAAATCTCTTCAATTCATTCTTTGGGCCAAATGAGCGTGCGGGCGAAAACATAAATGCGGGATTGTAGCCCCAGCCAGATGCCCCATTAAACTGAGTAATGGGCATCAATTCTATGGCATTCACTCCTAACTTCTTAAAATAGGAGATAGTGTCAGTCAAATTTTTGTACGATCTGTTGTCGGCATCAAAAAAGTCTCGTATCAACAATTCGTATACTACCAATTTTTCTTTTGCTGGCCTTGTGTAGTTAGTTGCCGTCCAAGTGTAGGCTGTTTGACCCGTTTGCAATACACTGGCTCTTTCGAAATACCATTTATCACTCATGGCCTCGCCTAATGTGTCCGTATCTGGTATCTACAAAACCATATATGACAGAACTACTAATGAGGTTTTGCTTTATAAAGTCGAATTTGGAAATGTGATTGGTGCTGCTTCACCGGCAGGTTGGAGCCATGCTGACAACCAGAAAATAAATCCAGTGGGTACTGTTTCTGAAACTGAGGCAAAATTTGAACTAAGTGAAGTAGTGTTGAGGAAAGGCGAATACAAAATTCGTTTCAACAGCCGTTGGAAAATAGACAGAAGAACTAATATAGAGAACTTCGATGCTACTTCAGGGTATGTTGCGCTCACTAACTATGGTGGTTCACTCTCCCTTCCAGTTGCAGGTGGGCCAAACTTCACTATTGCAGAAGGTGCAGACGCCAAATATAAAGTAACGCTTACTTGGACACCAAGCACTGGTTTTAAAATTGCTGTAGTCAAAACTGGCGATGCACCCGTAGTTACTTTCGATCCCACTATCAATGCCTGGGGAGTAACCGGAGCAGCAACGCCTGGAGGATGGCCTAATGATGCCACACCTGGCCCAGATGCAGTTTTAAACTATGAAGGAGTTTCTGATGGTACCTATACTTGGAAAATTACAGTTGCTTTAACCGCTGATGAGTTCAAGTTTAGAACAAATAAAGCATGGGTTAAAGACTTAGGTTATGCTGGTGTCACCATTACAGGTGCTGGTGCTGGTGAGTTGAGCAATGTCGGTGGCAACTTTAAAGCTGCCACAGCAGGTTCCTATTCTTTTACATTATCTACCTCAGATGCAGGAGCCACTTACACACTTAATGTTGTTAAGAATTAAATATACATAGTTTCGAAAAAAAGACCCGATACATGTCGGGTCTTTTTTTTAAGTAATAAGCAATAAAGGAGTATCAAAATATAACCACTATGACATCGAAAACATATACCGTACAGCCGCTGGAGACTGTATTTTTTACTTTAAGAAAATTAAAACATTTGTGTTCGCTGGCTTTGGTTCTCATTTTTTTTACCCAATCCTATTCGCAAACCTCGCAAATAAAAGGCAAATTAAAGGACAAGTCAACGGGTGAAGAACTGATTGGAGTTAGTGTGGTAGTAAAAGGGAAAACAAATGCGGGCGGATCGGCAATAGCTACAGCAACAGATGCCAACGGAGAGTTTATTTTAGATGCACAGCCAGATGATATACTCATTATTTCTTATCTCGGCTTTAAGACAATAGAAATAAAAGCGAGTGAAGTAGGAACAGCCGGCCTATCAATGGAACAAGACACCGAAAATCTAGACGAAGTTGTGGTAGTGGGCTACGGTACTGCCGATAAAAGAGATATATCCAGCTCATTGGCAAAAATAAACTCAAGAGACTTCAACAAAGGTCTGGTCACAGGAGCCGATGGCTTAATTGAAGGAAAAGTAGCTGGTTTGCAAGTATCGCAAAGCGGTGAACCTGGCGGAGGCAATAATGTGCTGTTGAGGGGGCAATCTCTCAATGGACAAAGGCCACTTTATGTTGTTGATGGCATAATACTTGACAATGAAGGCGGATTAGGTACCAGAAATCCTTTGAATTTCTTAAGCCCTAACGATATTGAAAGCATGACGGTACTTAAAGATGCCGCAGCCACTGCAATATATGGCGTAAGGGGTGCCAATGGCGTAATCCAAATAACTACAAAGGTGGGAAAAACAGGAAAACCAGTAGTAACTTACGATGCATCGGTATCTGTTGGTATAATAAATAAAAAGCCCGACATCATGGATGCTGCAGACTTTAGGGCTGTTGTAAGAAGGAAAAAGCCCGATTTAATCGGAGAATTGGGCAACGCTAGCACAGATTGGATAGATGAGGTAACTAGAGCGGCCGTAAGTACGCAACACAATGTGGGTGTGTCTGGCGGGTTTAAAAAAACCAACTATTACGCATCAGTAAATTATATCAACAACCAAGGTGTGCTGAGAAAAACCAGCCACGACCGCATAAATATTGGCATCAAATTAAACCAAAAATTATTTAAAGATAACCTGATCATTGGGGTAGGATCTAAAATAGGTATTATTAACGATGAATTGGGGCCAAATGTGTTTGGAGATGCCCTGCGCATAGATCCCACCAGACCAGTGAGAAATGCAGATGGATCGTTTTTTCAATATGCAGACACACAGCAGCCCAATAATCCTGTGGCTTTGCAACAGTACACCAACAACAGAGGAGCAAGTAACCGATTTTTAAACAATTATAGCATAGAATACAAACTTCCCTTTTTAAGAGGGCTCAGTTTGTTTGCCAACGGTAGCCTAGATTTGTCGCTCAATAAGTACAGCAGCAGAGTCGATTCGTTGGCCTCAGCTTCTGCTCGTGTTGGTGGTATTTCCTCTAACAACGAAAAAGAGGTAAAGCTAAATACCCAGTTTGAATATTATGCTACCTATAAAAAATCAATCAAAGATCATTCTATTGAGGCCACGGCCGGATATGGATATTACGATTTCCTATCACAGCCTACAAAAAGTGCATTTGCAAACAATACTTTTATTGATGCCCCTTTACCCGATCAAAATAACAGGCTGATCTCCTTTTTTGCTCGAACTACCTATAATTATAAAGGGAAATATTTTCTTACAGCCTCTTTGAGAAGAGATGGATCGTCAAAGTTTGGCCCGAAAAATCGATGGGGCTACTTTCCCAGTGCATCGGTAGGTTGGCGGATTTTAGAAGAAGATTTTGCCATAGGCTTAAGGAAGGTATTCCACGAACTAAAAATAAGAGCCAGCTACGGGGTTACTGGCAATGACCAAATAGGAAATTATTTGTGGCTGCAAACCTATACGCCAAGCAAAAGCCCAATAATAGCGGAAGGTGACACTTTGTTGGTGTACAAACCCAACGGGAGCAACCCTGAAATAAGATGGGAAAAAACCGAGTCTTACAACGTAGGATTAGACATTGGCTTCTTTAAAGGTAGGCTCACTTCGTCTATCGAATTTTACAGAAAAAACGTTTCTGATTTATTGTATGAGGTGAATATACCTGCTGGAACAAATTATTCTAGCAGGCTTATTAAAAACATTGGGGCAGTCACAAACCAAGGTGTAGAAGTAATAGTAAATGCAGTTCCTATAGATAGAACACCCTATCAGAAAAATGGATTCAGATGGAACTTGATGTACAACATAGCATACAACCAAAATAAGATAACAAAGCTCGATGAAAAATCAGGTGGAGAATTAAACAACTTTTTGGGATACCCTGTCAAGTTTGTACGCTTTAGTCCTACTTCTATTCAAAAAGTAGGCTTGCCAGTCGATGCTTTTTATACTTACGAAGCCAAAACAGACGCCAATGGAAAATTGGTGTTGGATAGCGATAGAGACGGCATTCAAAATGATATTGAAATGTATAAAGACCAAAATAAAGATGGCATTATCAATGAAAATGACAAAAAAGTGACTGGCAAGCCAAACCCTGATTTAATTATGGGTTTGACTTCTTCCATGAGCTGGAAAAATTTTGATTTTCAGTTTACACTAAAGGCGCACACTGGAAACTCAGTGTTTAATGCCGTAGCAACGCAGGGCTATTTCGACAATATTTACCTCAACGATGCCTTCAATAATTTGCACAGATCGGTAAGTGAAACCAAGTACAATGCCGCACAATACCTCTCTAATTACTATGTGCAAAATGCAGCATTTTTGAAACTCACCAATGTCACACTTGGTTACAATATCGAACAAATTAAATTTATGAATTTGAGAGCCTATCTTACTGGGCAAAATTTGCTGTTTATTACCCCATACAGTGGTGTTGACCCCGAAGTTTCGGGCAATGATTATGGAGTTGACAATGTTATTTACCCCAGAGCCATCACATTCACAGCTGGCATTAGTGCCACATTTAAATAAAAAATATATGAAAAAGCTAACAAAATTAATCGTACTTCTGAGTTTATTGGCTTGCCCTTTGGCTTGTACAAATCTAGAACTTGTTCCCACCGTTGGTGCCAACGAAAATGTTGTGTTTAAAGATCCAGCCGTGTATAAGGGATATTTGTATAAATTATATACATCTTTCACACTTACTGGCCAGCGGCAACCTGCTGGCGAATCGGACTTAGATGGCACCATAGACGAAGGATTCAGCAGCTTTGTGCGTGCCTATTGGTGTCACCAAGTTTTGTCTACCGATGAAGCTATAAACTCATGGTCCGATCCAGGAATCGATCATTTTCAGAAGCACTCTTGGTCAGATAACAATGTGTTTTTGAAGGCATTGTATTATAGAATATACTTTATCTCTACTTTTTCAAACGATTTAATCAAGCAATCGACAGATGAAAAACTAGACAACAACGGGATAAAAGGTGCAGACAGAACAAATATAATAGCTTATAGAGCAGAAGCCAGGTTTTTGAGGGCATTGGCTTATTGGATAGCACTCGATCTATTCAGAAACATCCCTTTGATTACTGATATTGGCCTTGATGCACCCAAGCAAGTTGCACCAAAAGTAATGTTTGATTTTATAGAAAGCGAACTGAAAGCAATCGAAAACGACCTGCCAGCAGCCAAAACAAATGTATATGGCCGAGCTGATAGAGCCTGTTCACAAATGCTACTATCAAAATTATACCTCAATGCGGAAGTATATATTGGCGAATCTAAATACACAGAAGCTATGGTTGAAATAAATAAGGTGCTAAGTTCAGGCTATTCTTTGGCCACTAAGTACGACCATTTATTCTATGCAGATAATTTTAAAGAAAATGGCGAAATTATTTTGCCTTTGCCCTTAGATGGCTCAACAGCACAAACATGGGGAGCAACCACATTCTTGGTGTCAGCCGCACTCTCAGACCCTACTATGCAAGACAATAAAAGACCAGATGGAACGCCTTTTCCCAAAGAATTACTAAGTCTTTTTGGCACTGGGCAGGCTTGGTCAGGCAACAGACCCAATGAAGCTTTGGTAAATAGATTCAAAGGCAGCACTATTCCAGCCGACACATCCGATCCTAGAGGTTTATTTTGGAAGGAAGGACGATTAAGTGCTGAAATTATAGATGTAAAGGTTTTTGGAACAAAAAAGGAAGGCTATTTATGTACAAAATGGAAAAATATAAACCAAGATGGCACAGCTGGCTCTAACGTAACCTTTTCCGATATCGATTTCCCCATGTTCAGATTGGCAGACGTGTATTTGATGTATGCCGAGTGTGTACTGAGAGGCGCAGGAGGCGATGCAGGCATAGCATTGAGCTATATCAACTCCTTAAGAGAAAGAGCGTATGGAAATTCGTCAGGCAACATAACCGCCAGCGACATGACACTAGATTTTATATTGGACGAGAGGCAAAGAGAAATGTATTGGGAAGGAACCAGGAGAACAGACTTGATACGTTTCAATAAATTTACCGATAATTATGTGTGGGCGTGGAAAGGAGGAGTGAAGGAAGGAGTATCAACACCTGCATTTCGGTCGATATTCCCAATTCCTTCGGCCGAAGTAGTGGCCAACCGCAACATAGTTCAAAACCCTGGATACTAGGCTTAGTTTAGTTGCAATATAAATCCCCTTAAAATAATTTTTAAGGGGATTTTTTTATGGTAACTCCTAGTTCGAAATCTACATTTAAAATATGTATTTTGTAGAAATAAAATTCGATTTCTGGCTGCTTACCACATCGTTAAGTAGCTTTTTATTCGCTTCAGTCATTTTTGTAGCTATCATGCTGCGGATAGAAAATGCCCTAAGTGCCGCAGTTACCGACAACGTGCCCTCGGCAGAATCTTTCCTACCTGTAAAAGGGAAGGTGTCTGGCCCGCGTTGGCATTGTACATTTATATTCACCCTAGATACTTGATTCACCAACGGATCTACCAAATTGGCTATTTCATCAGCATTGCTAGAGAATATACTTACCTGCTGCCCGTGATCGGCATTGATTAAATACTGAATAGGCTCTTCCAAATCGCTAAAAGGAACAATCGGAATCACAGGGCCAAATTGCTCTTCCCTATATATTTTCATCTGGCTACTAACCGGATACAACAAAGCCGGATACACAAACGATTCAAGGGTAGTTCCGCCATCTTCATTCATTATTTTAGCTCCATTTGCTAGCGCATCATCGATACATTCCTTCAAATACGCAGGTTTATTAGGCTCTGGAAGCGGGGTCAATGTTACATCTTTCTCCCATGGCATGCCAAATTTTAATTTCCCAATTTCCTCTGACATCCGCTTATTAAATGCATCCACTACCGATTTGTGAACAAAAAATATCTTTAAAGCAGTGCATCTCTGCCCATTGAACGAAAGCGAACCCAGCACGGCTTCTTTTACAGTAATTTCAATGTCGGCTGTGGAAGTAACAATAGCGGCATTCTTAGCATCTAAGCCCAAAACCGCACGCAAGCGATTAGATTTGGGGTGCATCTTTTTCAAAGAATCGGCCACGCGGCTCGATCCGATCAACGTCAATACATCTATTTTGCCTGATTGCATTAATGAAGGAATGATCGTATTGCCACGACCATAGATAGTATTCACTACACCTTTAGGAAATGAATCTTTGAAGGCTTCCAAAAGTGGTTCAAACAACAATGTACCGTGTTTCGGTGGCTTGAAAAGTATGGTATTACCCATTACCACCGCAGGTATGAGGGTGGTAAAAGTTTCATTGAGCGGGTAATTAAAAGGCCCCATACAAAGTACCACGCCCAGCGGTGCCCTGCGAATCTGACCTATAATCCCTTGCGTTATCTCAAATCGAGAGGAACTTCTGTCCAAATCTTTTAATGCATCTACCGTAGCTTGCATATACTCCACCGTACGATCAAACTCTTTGTTTGAGTCACCCACCGATTTGCCAATTTCCCACATCAGTAAGGTAACAACCTCTTTTTTGCGTTCGATCATTTTGTAGGTAAACTTTTCCAAGCAAGCTATGCGCTCGCTTACTGACATGGCAGGCCACTCTCCACGTCCATTGTTATATGCCCCCACAGCAGCATTTAGGGCTTCCGCTGCCTCTTTTTCGGTGCACAACGGGTAGCTACCAATCACTTTTCTTTTCAGTCCTTCTGGCGTTTTTACACAAATTGGCGAAAGAACAGTATGCACATCTCCAGCCCAAGTTTTTAGCTCACCATTGTGCAAATATTGCCTTTGGTTCACCTCTTTCCCAAGCTGATATTCACTAGGTATGGCAGCTTCTTCTACAAAAATCGACTGCAATTTTTCCTGAAAACCCATATTTAAGTCTGTAAATTTTGATAATAATATAAAGACAAAATTAGGGAAGCCTTTTTGAACAGCCAAATTTAACTTTCAATCAAAATCCCTAATTTTGATTTTCACTCGTCTCTATTTTAGTCATTCATTTTACTACCTATCAGTTGAAAACAATCAGAATTGGGGGCGTACCCGAGCATTTTAATATGCCCTGGCACTATGCGATTGAAAACAAACTGTTTACGGTCGAAGGCATTAATTTGGAATGGACAGATTTCCCGGGCGGCACCGGATCTATGGCCAATGCTTTGAAAAACAATGACTTGGACATGGCAGTGATGCTAACAGAAGGTGCCATTGTCGACATCGAAAATGGTGCTAACAATTCAATTCTGGGTTTTTATGTGAACACTTCCCTTGCCTGGGGCATTCATGTAGCCGCAAATTCTGAGATTCAGATAGTTGCGGAAATAGCAAGTAAATTGAACTCAATAAAAAAGATATGGTTATTAATATTGAGACAGGAAACGATATGCAAATTGAAGCCATAGAAGAAGTGCTAATTGCCCGCTCGGTAAAACAAGGTATTGACAGCCGAAGCTACGATTTCAGCAAAAAAGCTGAGCCTAGTGGCAAAATATTGAAAAAAGCTATTAAAGTTAATGCTGGAATAGAAAAAGAGGTGTCGAAGAAAATAATGAAACTAATAAAAGATTCAAAGTTGAAAGTAGATGCGGCAATAATGGACGACCAAGTTCGGGTTTCTGCCAAGAAAATAGACGATTTACAAGCTGTAATTCAATTACTCAGAAAATCTGAAGTTGGTATTCCTTTACAATTTGTGAATATGAAATAGCCAAATGTAAAAACAATTAACAATTTATTAAACCAAGTAAAAATGAAAGTTCATTCATTATGTTGAAAAATATATTCACCTTCGAAACCCAAGGGATATAAAAATTAGTATATTCGATTTAACTAACTCATACGCCCATGGAAGGAGGATTTAGAGAAACAGACGAAGGAAAAAATCTGGTAAAAAAATTTGAGGATATTATGAACAATAGTGCCTCAGGATTCTTTTCTGAAGACGATTACGATTACCTCATTCAGCATTATATGCTGCAAGGCAAATCTAAGAAGGCACTCAAAGTGATTGATTACGCCATTGAACAAAATCCCTTTTCTACTGATTATAAACTTGAGAAGGCTCGCATATTGTTTGAAAGTGAAAAATACCAGCAATCGCTTGATATTATAGAGACACTAGAGATAATACAACCCAATGACATAGACATTATATTATTAAAAAGTGCAATACTCACCAATCTCGAAAAATATGAAGATGCAATCCATTTATTGATGGATGCTTTAGACTTGGATGAAGAAACAGATGAAGTAAATTACAGCATTGGACTGGCTTACCAAAGTTGGGGTAGGTTTGACGATGCTATAACTTTTTATAAAGCTTGTATCGAAATAAATCTCGACCATGAAGATGCTACTTACGAATTAGCCTACTGTCTCGACATTACCAATAAGCTTAAGGAAAGCATAGAATATTATCAGACATTTATTGATACCGATCCTTTTTCGCCCAACGCATGGTACAATTTGGGTGTGGTATATAGTAAATTGATGGAGTGGGACAATTGCATAGAGGCATACGAATACTCGGCTTTGCTGAAAGACGATTTCTCATCCGCATATTTCAACATGGGCAATGCCTATATGAATAAAGCCAATTTTGCCGAAGCACAAGAAAATTATAAGAAGACAATTGAACTCGAAGGTCCCACACCTGAGGTGCTTTGTTGCTTGGCCGCCACGTACGAGAAAATGGAACTTTACGATTCGGCAATATCGCATTTCAAGAAGGCTTTAAAGATTGATGCCAATTACCATGAGGCGTTGTTTGGCATTGGTTCAAGCTTAGAATCACAAGAAAAATGGCTTGAAGCTTCGCATTTTTTCAGAAAAGCAATGACCCTTGATGAGAAAAACATTGCCTACATCATTGCTTTAGCCGATTCGGAATACAACACAGGAAATATTGTGTCAGCGATAGAAAGTTATGAAAAAGCGGCCGATATCGACCCGTTTTTACCCGAGTTATGGCTCAATTGGTCGCAGGTTTATTACGATATGGGCGAGTTCGAAAAGGCTTCAGCTACGCTGGAAGAAGGTTTAGAGAATATGCCAGAAGAAGCCGAAATGTATTACCGAAATGCTGTTTACCTTATAAATGACGGAAAATACAAGGAGGCGTTTGTATTTTTAGAAAATGGCTTAACTTTGGACTTTGATAAACACACTTTGCTATTCGATTTTTTTAAAGAATTAGAAACACAGAAAGCATTGTATAAAATCATAGACCAGTATAAAAAATCTTAAACAAATATGAATTATTTTCTATCTTCAATTCCTGAGAGGAGTAAAAAACCAAGGGAATCGGGGTTTACCATGGCCATGGATAAGGGCTTGAGCGTACGCGAGGCCGAAGATTTTATGGATGTAGCAGGCGATTATGTAGATATTGTAAAATTGGGTTGGGGTACATCGTACGTTACTACAAGGTTAGAAGACAAAATAAAAGTATATACTGATGCAGGAATACCTGTTTATTTCGGAGGCACACTTTTCGAAGCTTTTATTGTTCGCGGGCAATTTGACGACTATTGTCGCTTGCTCGACACCTACAAACTCCAATATTGCGAGGTTTCCGATGGCTCAATTGAGCTAAACCATGAAGTAAAGCTCGAATACATTCGCAAGCTAGCTGCAAATTTCACTGTGCTTTCAGAAGTAGGCTCGAAAGATGCCGAAAAAATTATTCCACCATACAAATGGATACAATTGATGCAGACTGAGCTTGATGCAGGTGCATGGAAGGTAATTGGCGAAGCCAGAGAAGGTGGAAATGTAGGCTTATTTCGCTCGACAGGAGAAGTTCGCTCAGGCTTAGTTGAAGAAATATTAACTCAAATACCAACAGAAAGAATTATTTGGGAAGCCCCTCAAAAAGCACAGCAAGTATGGTTTATCAAACTTTGCGGAAGCAATGTAAACTTAGGAAATATTGCTCCTAATGAAATAATACCACTCGAAACCATCAGACTAGGCTTAAGAGGCGATACTTTTCATGATTTTTTAAAATAAAGCCCCCAACCCCCGAAGGGGGCTTTTTCACTATATGAAGAAATACGGTCTTTTGGGTAAAACCTTAACCCACTCATTCTCCAAAAAATATTTTACAGAAAAATTCGAATATCTCGGATTGAAGAATCATGTATTCGAGTTATTCGAAATTCCAATTATTGAGGATTTTCCTAAGTTAGTTGCCGATAAATCGCCATTGGGTGGCATGAATATCACTATCCCTTACAAAGAACAAATCATTCCTTATTTACACGGTTTAGACAACTCGGCAGAAAGCGTGGGAGCTGTAAATGTGATTAAATTTACTGATGATGGCAAAATGATTGGCTACAATTCAGATTATTATGGTTTTAAGCAATCGCTACTCAAAACATTAAATTCATTCCTATTGCCAAACCCCAAAAATGCACTCATTTTGGGTACAGGCGGGGCTTCAAAGGCTGTGATGGCAGCATTGAAAGATTTGGGAGTTGCCTATAAAGTAGTATCGAGAGAGAGAAGTAAAGGAGACCTTACTTACAAAGATTTAGATGAAAATAAGATACAAAAGGCTACACTTATCGTCAATTCATCACCAGTAGGTACATTTCCAAATACAGATGAATTTCCAAACATTCCCTACCAATTTTTATCAGAAAACCACTTGCTTTTCGATTTGGTATACAATCCGGAGCTCACTTGTTTTATGAAAAAGGGGCAACAATTCAACGCCAAAAGCAAAAATGGACTAGAAATGCTGCACCTGCAAGCTGAAAAAGCGTGGGAGATATGGAATAGTTGAGGAATTAAAAAATTATCAATTACTTTCGAAAAGACAATCATTATACACCTAGGTTTTTTGTTTTGCATTTCTAACCTACCTTTGCCAAATGATTGATTACAAACATTTTGAATTGAAAAACGGCTTGCGTGTGTATGTACACGAGGATAAAACTACTCCGTTAGCTGCCGTAAATATATTGTACAACGTGGGTTCGAGAGATGAAAGCCCAGACAAAACAGGATTTGCTCACCTTTTCGAACATTTAATGTTTGGAGGCTCTACCAACATTCCTTCTTACGATACACCGTTGCAAATGGTGGGTGGCGAGAACAATGCCTTCACTTCGCCCGACATTACTAACTATTATATCACCCTTCCTTCGCAAAATATCGAAACGGCTTTCTGGCTGGAGAGCGATCGAATGATGGGTTTATCGTTTGAGCCAAAAGTACTGGAAGTACAAAGAAAAGTAGTAATAGAAGAGTTCAAACAACGCTACTTAAATCAGCCGTATGGAGACGCATGGCTTAAATTACGACCATTGGCATATAAAACGCATCCTTACCAATGGGCTACCATTGGGAAAAATATTTCTCACATTGAGGAAGCCACAATGGATGATGTAAAAAACTTTTTCTACAAACATTATTTGCCAAATAATGCCATAATGGTAGTGGGGGGCAACGTTTCGTTGCCACAAATAGAACAACTTTCAGAAAAATGGTTCGGACCTATCGCTAGAGGCAACCAACCATTGCGCAACTTGCCAGTAGAGCCTTTACAGCTCCAAAAACGAATATTGAAGTACCACGCCAAGGTACCGTTGAATGCTATTTACAAAACCTGGCATATTCCAGCTCGAATGAGTGAAAATTATTATGCTATTGACTTACTGAGCGATATTTTGGGGCGAGGACAATCAAGTAGGTTATACCAATCTCTTGTAAAAGAAAAGAAAATATTTAACTCGGTCAATTCCTACATTACAGGCTCTATAGATGCAGGACTATTTGTAGTAGAAGGAAAATTAAACAACCAATTTAGCTTTGATCAAGCCGAAAATGCGATTAATGAAGAAATCAACCTTCTAATGAACAATTTAAATGAAGAAGAAACTCAAAAAGTAAAAAACCAAGCTGAATCAATGCACGCACTTTCCGAAATGGAGTTGTTACACAGATGTATGAATTTAGCTTTCTCCGCAAATCTTGGCGATGCAGACTTAATGAACAAAGAATCGGCATTGATACAAAAAGTAACCTCTAATCAAATAATAAACGCAGCAAAACAATATCTACAAGAACCAAATAGCTCAGTACTTTATTATGAAAAAGGATAAATATAAACATATCTAATATTCAGCTAACAAAAAAATAAAAAGAGAGCATCAGAATATAAATATAAAGTATCAAAACATATAAAAGTACAGCCAAATAATACTTTTCATCTATAAGTAAATATCTAAAAATAACAAAATAATAGTTTCAGAGTTACAAAAATAAAAATCATAGTACACAAACGTAGACAAAACACAAAATATAATAATTTACGTCTACCATAAAATAGAAACAATGTACCAAAACAAAGTTTATATCCATAATAAAATAGACACATTATCATATTTTGAGATATTATACTACTATAATTCTTATAGTATTTGTACGAACATATAACTATATATCATTATAAACATATAAAGCTATATTAACATATTTTACATATAAAAAATAGTAATACAATCTAGCAATAATAACTTCAAAAGCATCATTTCAGTGAATATTAGAGTAGGAATGGGTTTTGATACCCACCAGTTAGTTGAAAATAGAGAATTGTGGCTAGGTGGAATAAAAATAAAGCATGATAAAGGCGCATTAGGTCATTCAGATGCAGACGTACTCATTCACGCTATATGCGATGCTCTTTTGGGTGCTTCCAATTTACGTGATATTGGTTTCCATTTCTCGAACCAAGATGCAAAATATAAAAACATTGACAGCAAAATACTTTTAAAAGAAACCTGTAACCTATTAAAAAGCAATAACTGGAAAATCGGAAATATAGATGCTACCTTGGTGCTTGAAGAACCTAAGATTAACCCTCATGTAGAAGATATGAAACAAGTATTAGCCGCTACTATAGAAATAAGTGCAGAAAATATATCAATAAAAGCCACTACAAACGAAACCATGGGCTATGTAGGTAGAAAAGAAGGAATAAATGCTTACGCAGTTTGTCTGATTCATAAAATATAAATACTATACCCATCATTTTAAACTTAATATTTATATGGATGTAAATTTATCACATATAGAAGGCCTTATAGAATTCATTCCTAAAATATTTTACGATGAAAGAGGGCATTTTCTCGAAACATATAGTAAAAAAGCATTCGAATCGCACGGATTGAGCCTCAATTTTATGCAAGACAATCAATCTTTTTCTAAAGCAGGTGTGCTGAGAGGCTTACATTTTCAAAAAGAGCCTTTTGCACAAGGAAAACTAGTGCGAGTAATAAAAGGAAAGTGTATAGATATAGTGGTAGATATTCGTAAAGCATCCAAAACCTTTGGTGAAGTAGCCAGTTTTATATTAGATGATGTGAAACAGAATATGGTATATGTGCCACCTGGTTTCGCCCATGGATTCGCAACTTTCGAAGAAACCATTTTTCATTACAAATGTACAAATGTATATGATAAAGCATCGGAAAGTGGTTTGCTATGGTGCGACCCTACTTTAAATATAGATTGGCAGATTGAAAATGCTAATGTATCTGACAAAGATGCCATTTTACAAACCTTTGAAGACTTTATAAAAAATACTTGATAAAAATGGAATTATTTTCATCTTTATTTAATAAAAAAAGTAGTGAAAATAAACCTACTGTCGCACTAGGCTATACCACAGAGCTGCATAATCATTTATTGCCATCCATAGACGATGGCGTAGGCTCAATTGAAGAATCTTTACAGGCAATAGGTAGTTTGGCCAGCCTAGGAATAAAAAAAATAATTACAACACCCCATATAAAAGCAGATATTTATAATAATACACAAGAAATAATTGGCACTAAACTTGCGGAATTGCAATCGGCTGTGAAGAAAAATAATTTGGAAGTAACTATTGAAGCTGCGGCAGAGTACTATCTTGATGAATCTTTTATGCGACAAGTGAAAGGAGGTGAAAAATTGCTTAGCTTCGGAGACAATTATATATTATTTGAAACTTCTCATGTAGATGAAAGTCATTTTTTCATCGAAACTGTATTTGAACTTCGTATGCAAGGCTACAAACCTATTTTTGCACATCCAGAAAGATACCTTTACGGCTTTAATAACTTTTCTATTTTAGAAAGAATATACGATACTGGTGTTTTCTTCCAATTAAACATCAATTCTTTACAGGGGTACTATGGAAAAGACCAACAGAAGCAAGCTAAAATACTAATTGAGAAAGGAATGGTAGATTTTGTGGGTACCGATGCCCATGGGATGCGTCATATTAACATTCTTGAGAAAAGTATTGCCACAAATGAGTACCAAAAATTAATGGCATCAGGCAAAATAATGAATGACAAGTTGTAGAAAACATTTTAAAAAGATATATAATTTTAAAACCATTGCAATTAAATACTATATTCTAATATATTTATTTACTTTAAATTAAATTCTTTGTAGCCCTCAAGGAATTTATAACATAAAACCATACTAATCCCTTAGGGTAGGGAATTTTATACCATGAAGCTGCTCGAAAACAAAGTTGCCCTCATCACAGGTGCATCAAAAGGAATAGGAAATGCAATTGCCCATGTATTTTCACAACACGGAGCCCAAGTTGCTTTTACTTATCTATCAAGTATAGAAAAAGGCGAAGCGTTAGAAGCCGAACTTTTAAAATATGGCACAAAAGCCAAGGGATATCGCTCCGATGCTTCCGATTTTAAGGCTGCTGAAGAGCTGGTGAACACAATTGTAGGCGATTTTGGCAAGTTAGATATAGTAATCAACAATGCCGGCATTACTAAAGATGGTCTGCTGATGCGAATGAGTGAAGAGCAGTGGGACGAAGTGATTCGTGTGAACCTAAAATCAGTTTTTAACATCACCAAAGCCGCCACCAAGGTAATGATGAAGCAACGGAAGGGCTCAATAATAAATATGAGCTCGGTAGTAGGCTTAAAAGGCAACGGAGGTCAAGCAAATTATGCCGCTTCGAAAGCTGGAATTGTAGGATTTAGTAAATCAGTAGCCCTGGAATTAGGTTCACGAAACATTCGTTGCAATGTGGTAGCACCTGGCTTTATAGAAACAGAAATGACCGAAGTACTCGACCCAAAAGTGAAAGAAGAGTGGAGCAACGCCATACCTTTGAAGCGGGCGGGTCAAGCGAAAGATGTGGCCGAAGCTTGTGTGTTTCTGGGTTCTGATATGAGCAGCTATATTACCGGGCAGGTACTTCAAGTAGATGGCGGCATGCTTACTTAAATTATTTTAGGTTAGCCCAAAGTCTTTTAGAATTAAAAAATGATTGTTTAGCTCATAATTTTATACATTTGAAATACTAAATCCAACTATATTATGTATCAAATACTCTTATACGCCCACTCATACGCCAGATGGTTTGTGTTAATTACGCTATTGTATGCCATTTTTAAATCGTTGAATGGCGTAATTTACAAGCGACCCTTCGAAAAACAAGATAAAATGGCTGCATTAATGGGTCTTGTATTCACCCACATCCAATTTTTGGGCGGAATTATTTTATATTTTCAAAGTGCCGTAGCGAAAGCATTTTTAGACAATCCGAAAGCAGGAATGAAGATTGCCACCTTACGATTTTGGGGAATGGAACACGTAGCCACCATGACAATTGCCGTAATACTCATCACCATTGGCTATAGCATTGCTAAACGAAGGGAAGAAAGTGAAAAAAAATTCCAATATATACTGGTGTTTTATGGTTTGGGATTGCTGCTGATATTATCTGCCATTCCTTGGTCGGGAATAAATGTCAGGCCACTTTTCAGATACTAACTTTCAAAAAAAGCCATTCCGCAAAGAATGGCTTTTTTTATTGGGTAAAATAGGAAAGAAAAAAGCTGTTGTGTCATTTTCATTCAACATTTATTAACATCTAGAGAATTAACAATTACATAACAATATATTCATCATTGTTTCATAGAGTCGGCTTACTTTTATTTTTTATTTATTAACCAAACTCAAGTATAATGAAAAAACTATTCTTTTTAATGATGTCTCTTTTAATAGGAGCATCTACTTTTGCCCAGTTAAACACGGGCGATATTGCCTTTGTGGGCTTCAATGCCGATGGCAATGATGATTTTAGTATTGTTACATTTGTAGATATTGCCCCAAACACAACACTTTTTTTTAGTGACAATGAACTGACTAGTGATGGAGTAAATCTTGGTTTTAATACGGGTGAAAATCATTTTTCATGGAATTCTGGATCAAATACTATTTCTAGGGGTACAGTAATTGTATTTTCTTATATAAATACTTTAGTAGCTGCAGAATTAAAAACAAATTTTGGTTCAGTTACCACTATTTTTGGCCCGAATGCAGGTTTAAGTGGTAGTGATGAAGCATTATTTATTTATACCGGAAGCTATAATGCCCCTACAAAGTTTATATCAGCCTTCGGAACAGACAATGAAATGACTGCTTTTGGTACATTAGCAGGGACAAATTTGGTTCTGGGCACAAGTGCTTTCACAACTGTTGCTTTTGATGCAGATGCTGATATTGCCGAATATATAGGATCAAGAGATAATTTCACTACGCCAGGTTTCTTGACAAATATACTCTACAACGCTTCTAATTGGATTACTCAAGATGCAAGTGGCGACCAAAGTATAGATTTGACTTTTCCTGACGTTCCATTTTCTCTCCAACCTTTCACTCCAGGAAATGATGATTTGCTCCCCACTTTGGTTAATTATGTAATTGCTTCAAATAAAATGGAGGCAACATTTACATTTAATGAACCACTTAATTCAATTACTGCTGTAAATCTTTCAAACTATACAGTAGCTGGATTAATACCATCTAATGCGGTAATTTCTCCAAATAGCAGAATTGTTTCCCTTACGCTTGCTGGTGTTTTACCAGGCGGTAACCGTGTTGTTTCAATTTTAGGTATAGGTGATGTGGCGGGAAATTATTATATCAGTCCTTTGGTATTGAATATATTCGTTCCAGACCCTACTTTTTCATTTGCCAGAATATCATCAATTGCAGGTGAAGCTTTGGGCGTTGTGAATTTGAATATTTCAATTTTTGCACCTTTTTCTACGCCCATGTTGGCTACCCTTACCTTATCGGGTATGTCAACTGTGGATGCCAATGATATTTCATTTCCAATTTCTATCACCATTCCCGGTAATACAACCAGCTTTATGGTTCCAGTTACCATTACAAATGACGCTTTGATAGAATCTGATGAAGTTGCCATTTTCAAATTTGCTTCTGTTGCTCAGGGTTCTATTGCTAGTGGAGCTGCGGGTTACCATGCTTTATATATTAAAGACGATGATAGTTATAATGTTGTACCTAGCAATCAAATTACTTTAAATTATTTAAAAAGTTTCAACACTTCATTGGCCGGCACTGGTGCCAATTCAGCTGAAATAACTGCTTATGATAAAGATTCTAAAAGATTGTTTACAGTCAATTCATTGGCCAATAGAATAGATATTTTTGATTTGTCGAATCCGTCTGCTCCTGTTTCCCTTTTTGGTGTAAACCTATCTAGCCTTACCGCCTCTTTTGGTGGTATAAGCTTGGGCATAAATAGCGTAGCCTTTAAAAATGGGGTACTTGCTACAGCTTTTGAGAACACTACCGATGGCAATGCCAATGGATTTATTGGTTTCTTCAATGCCAATGGACAATTTTTAAATTATGCTAATGCAGGGGTTTTGCCTGACATGGTTACATTCAGCCCCGATGGAAAATATTGCTTATCAGCCAATGAAGGCCAGCCCAATGTTGGCTATACCGCAGATGGAGAAGGCTCTGTAACCATTGTAGATATGGCTAACCTGACCACTGCCAGCCCTTTAACGGTTCGTCAGATTACTTTAGGAGCGTTGAATTCGCAATATGCAACCCTCAAATCTCAAGGAGTACGTTTGTTTGGCACAGTTTCGGGTGTGCTTTCTACTGTAGCTCAAGATTTAGAGCCTGAATACATTACTCTCTCAAGTGATAGCAAGACAGCTTATGTTTCGCTTCAAGAAAACAATGCTTTAGCCATTATTGATGTGGTAGCAGGTACAATTACCGGCATAAAATCATTGGGATTAAAAGATTATTCTGCTACAAGAGCTGGGATTGATGCCTCAAGAAGAGATATCAATGGTGATGGAGTTGTCAATATCAATGATGTAGTACTTACCAACTGGAAAGGTCTGAAAGGAATGTATATGCCAGATGCCATAGCTTCTGCAAATATCGGAGGAAATACATTTATATTTTCTGCCAACGAGGGAGATGCAAGAGCCGATTATGGTTCGGCTTTCAATGAAGAAAGTAACGTAACTACAAATTCCTTGTCTGGAATCAATTTTTCTGACCTTGCTGCACTGAGAAGTGATAGGTTACTAGGCGATATGAACATCACTAAAGCTTCTGGCGACAATGAAGGAGATGGAATATTTGAAGAAATTCACACGTTTGGGACTCGTTCATTTACCATTTGGGACGCTGCTGGGAATAAAGTGTGGGACAGTGGCGATGATTTTGAACGCATCACTTCTACCAGTACTTTCAACAACTATTTCAATGCAAGCAACGGATCAAGTGCCACAGTAAAAGGTCGCTCCAATTCCAAAGGCCCTGAAGCTGAAGGAATTACAGTAGCTAATATTGCGAATGAATATTTTGCCTTTATTTCTTTAGAAAGAATGGGCGGGGTAATGGTTTATAATGTCACCAATCCAATCGCACCCGTATTTGTAACCTATACCAACAGCCGGGCCAATGGCGACTTAGGTCCCGAAGGTTTATTGTACATTCCTTCTGCCGAAAGCCCAACTGGCAAATCATTATTGATAATGTCGAATGAAATTAGTAGCACATTTACCGTGTATGAAGTAACTGTTTCAGGTGCATTATTGCAAAACCCAACAGCTGCTTTCAATAATTTTACTTTAACTATAGGAGGTGCCTCTGCCAATTTATCCAACTTGTTGGTAACTAATTCAAGCGGTATAAAAGTATTTTCTGTGTTAGGAACAGCTGCTTCGCTTTCAGGAAATACTTTGACACCAGTTAATGCAGGTCAGGTTACTGTGTTAGGTTTTGTAAATGCATCTACAGAATTTAATTCTACATTAGTTTCAAGTATTGTGACCGTTGTAACTACACCTGCTGTGAACCCTACTATTTCGTTTAGCTCAGCTACTTTAACCGTAGGCGGTGCAGGTATTGATTTGTCTGTACTATTAACTACCAATTCTACAGGTGCCAAATCGTTTAGCATATTGAGCGGAACCGCTGCTGCTCTTGCTGGAAATACATTGTCGCCAGTAAGTGCTGGATCTGTAACTGTGACAGGAAGTGTGGCTGCTGCCTCAGGATTTAATGCAGGTTCTGCAAATGCAGTGTTTACAGTAGTAACAGTTCCAGGAGTAGTTTGCCCAACTATTGCATCAGAAACGGTCAATCTTAATTTGACTGTTGGCGGTAGCTATTTGATATCAAGTGCCATCAATGGCACTCCTACTATTTCAGGTTCGATATCAATTAGTGGAAATACCATTACAGCAGTTGCTCTAGGACAGGCTACTGTTATTGCCCTCACAGGTGGTGTTTGTCCTTACGATTTGATAATCAATATCACCGTATCGGGTACCTCTTCCATCACTGCCGGTGCTGACAACGATTTTGCAATCTACCCCAATCCAATAAAAGATGGGGTGCTGTACTTTACTAAAATATTGACTGGTAGCGTATTGAATAGCTCGGGAATTGAAGTTAAAGCTTTCGAAAAGACGTCAAAAATAGATGTTGCAGACCTTCCTAAAGGACTTTACTTATTAAAAACTGAAGGTAAAGGGTACCAAAAGTTTGTTGTAGAATAATTTCAGAATTGAAAATTTTAAAAAGCCAGGCTAATTACCTGGCTTTTTTTGTGTATTTCAGTAAAAGTGGGTTGTGAACCTAAAATCATCAGATTGCCAATAATTGTATCGATAAGCAATTTTTTCCTTCTTTTAAGTTTATATAAGGTTACTACATATCAGTATTATAACTATCAAATGTATTGCCTTGATTTACATCTCCGGTTTCGAACCCTTTTTTAAACCAAAACATTCTTTGCTTTGAAGTGCCATGTGTGAAAGCATCAGGCACTATATAACCTTGGCTTTGTTTTTGCAACCGATCATCGCCTATGGCATTGGCAGCTGTGAGTGCTTCTTCAATATCACCCGACTCAAGTATATTCTTCATTTCTTGAGCATGATGCGCCCAAACACCCGCATAAAAATCTGCTTGTAACTCAAGCTTTACAGAAATCGCATTTATTTCAGCTTCGCTCTTTCCTTCTTGCAAGCCTTTTACTTTTTCCATTGTGCCAAGTAGATTTTGGATGTGGTGGCCTACTTCATGCGCTACCACATACGCCATTGCGAAATCGCCTGGAGCTTGGAATCGACTTTGCAAATCATCGTAAAAACTTAAGTCAATGTAAAGTTTGCCATCAAGTGGGCAATAAAAAGGCCCAGAAGCTACATTTGCATTCCCACACCCTGACTCTACACTTTGAGTAAACAACACCAATTTTGGCTTAGCGTATGATTCATTAAATTGAGATTGAAAAATTTGATCCCAGACATCTTCCGTGTCCTTCAACACTACTGATACAAATTTAGCTTGATTATCCTCTTCTGGGGTGGTGCTGGTAGCTACTTGCTGCTCCTGCTGAGTGTTAGTAACGTTTGATAAATATTGGAGGGGGTTAACTCCAAAAAGCATTGAAATGACAACCATGATGATTGTGCCAATTCCCCCGCCAATGGCCAAAGTGCCTCCGCCAAATCCCCGTCTGTCTTCGACATTTCCACTACCTTCTCTACCAAACCAGCGCATATCTTAATTGATTTTAAAGTGAATGAATAAATAAAGGGCTTAAAAATCGTGCCATTCGTTACTGCATGAATGAATTGACATATTTCAAAAAACTTTTTGTTATAGGTACTTGTATTACCGTTATTATAGGCACGATTATATACTTTAGAATGTCCATTCCGCAAAGAATGGCTTTTATTGAATCATTTTGCTTATTATTAAGTTTCAATAGCATCACTTGCTACTTTACTAATTTGCTATAATACAAAAACATCATGAAAGGCTATCGCTTCGAAGAATTTAGTGCCCAAGAAGGCAAATCTCCATTTGAAAAGTTGCTGGATATATTCCTGCAAATGATGAACATTACCTCTGGTAACGTAGCCGAAACACTCGACTGGATGAACGACCTCGATCGCCAATATAAATTAACTACAGATGACTATGGTATGGGCGACTTTATTGAAGACCTAAAACGTAACGGATACATAAATGAAGGTGAAAATGGCGACCTGCAAATGACTTCAAAAAGCGAGCAGCAAATCAGAAAAAAATCGCTAGAAGATGTGTTTGGCAAAATAAAAAAGTCGAAACAAGGCAACCATAAAACACCATACACTGGCATAGGTGATGAAACCAGTGCTGATGTGCGAAGCTTTCAGTTTGGTGATGCTATGGATCAGATTTCAATGACTGAATCGATAAAAAATGCCCAAGTAAACCACGGTATCAATGAATTTAGCTTAGCGGAAGGCGACTTGGAAATAATGGAAAAAGAGCAGAAATCACAGACTTCTACCGTGTTGATGATTGATATTTCTCACTCTATGATTCTTTATGGCGAAGACCGCATCACACCTGCAAAAAAAGTAGCTATGGCTTTGGCAGAAATGATAAAGATACAATATCCCAAAGATACTTTAGATATTGTAGTGTTTGGAGACGATGCTTGGCAGGTAAAAGTGAAAGATTTGCCGTATTTGCAAGTTGGGCCGTTTCACACCAATACGGTGGCTGGTTTGGAACTTTCGATGGAGCTACTTCGCAGGCGGAAAAACAAAAACAAGCAAATATTTATGATTACCGATGGTAAACCCACTTGCCTGAAAGAAGGAATCAATTATTACAAAAACAGTTGGGGGCTTGATAGAAAAGTAATCAACAAAACACTTACGTATGCAGCCCAATGTCGCAAACTCAAAATTCCTATTACCACTTTTATGATTGCCTCCGATCCGTATTTAAAACAATTTGTACATGAATTTACCGAAGTAAACAATGGCAAAGCCTATTACAGTGGGCTTGATGGCTTGGGAAGTTTTGTATTTGAAGATTTTCAAAACAACAGGAGAAAAACTGTGTAGCATTTATTTTAAATGCTATTTGATTATGCTAATACTTGAAACCGTAAGACTATGCTTGATTAAAACTTGAGGCCCGCTTTCACACCAAATCCTTTAGCTTAATTAGCTTGTTTCTCAACCAAAAATCGACTGTGACAAGTGCTGCCATAGCATCTACAATGGGTACTGCCCTTGGAAGCACACACGGATCATGACGACCTTTTCCTGAAACTGTAATACTTTCACCTGCTTCATTTACACTTTCTTGATCTTGCATAATTGTGGCCACGGGCTTAAAAGCTACACGAAAATATATATCTTCCCCGTTGGTAATACCACCTTGCACACCTCCAGAATAGTTTGTGCGGGTTTTCACTTTGCCATCTTCAATAAAAAATGGGTCGTTGTGCTGCGAACCATATAACTCTACACCTTCAAATCCGCTTCCGTATTCAAATCCTTTTACCGCATTGATACTCAGCATTGCCTTTCCTAATTCTGCATGAAATTTATCAAATACAGGTTCGCCCAATCCGGCAGGCACACCTTGAATTACGCAACTTACAACACCACCAATGGTGTCTTGTTTTTTACGGGTATCATCTATCAAATCGTACATTTTCTGAGCCGTTTCCGGGTCGGGGCAACGCACCTCATTGGTTTCGGTGAGTGATAAATCAAGTTCACTATAATATTTATTCAAAACTAACGGCCCCACTTGCGATACATAAGCGTTTATTTTCACACCAATTCTAGCCAATATTTGCTTCGCAACAGCTCCAGCAGCTACGCGAGCTATGGTTTCTCTTGCTGAACTTCTGCCTCCGCCTCTATAATCGCGAATGCCATATTTTACAAAATAAGTGTAATCCGCATGTGATGGTCTGAATGAAGTAGCAATATGAGAATAGTCTTTGCTTTTTTGGTCGGTATTGCGGACGGAAAATTCGATGGGCGTGCCTGTTGTAAAGATTTTGCCATCTTCATTTGGCTCAAAAACACCAGAAAGCACTTCAAATTCATCGGGTTCACGCCTTTGGGTTACGATTTTAGACTGACCGGGTTTTCTACGGTCAAGTTCGTATTGTATTTCCTTCAAATCTAATTCTAAACCTGCTGGACAACCATCAATAATTACCCCTACTGCCTTGCCATGTGATTCGCCAAAAGTAGTAATGCGAAATATTTTGCCATATAAATTGCCCATAAATGCTTTTGATTTGAATGCAAAGATAAAAGAAACTATATCAAATAAACCATTTCCTACTGAGCCAAGCCATTAACCCAAGGTAAAAAATAAAGCGTAAAAAATGAGCTAAAGGCATGGCTTCTAATCCTAAAATGGGAATGAAAACCCATAACAAAAGTAAATAAACAGCAGCAGATGCGAACTGCGTGGCAATAAATGTTTTGGTTTTTAATTGGGCTTGCAGCACAAACCCAAATATCCATGAGGGAAACTTGAGCCAATCTCCAAGCAATAAAAAACCTAATAAATGCTGCCCACCTTTAAATTCCTGACTGTAAAAAAGACTTAAAATATCGTATCTGAAATGGTAAATAATTGTTAAACCAATACCCGTAAGCACCAGCGTAAAAAGCAAGCTTTTACGCACAAACAATCTTAATTTGGCTTCTTCATCCATATAAGACGAAATTTTGGTAAAGATTAAAATGCCCAAAGCTGCGCTAAATACACTAGTGTAGCCATCGGAAACCTTTGCTACGGCTTGCCAAAGCCCTGTTTGGTAGGTACTGAAAGTTTTAATAAGATAGCTGCGGACATAAAAATCTACCAATCGAGCCAACACACCACTTGCCATTGCGGTGAGCAAAAACTGGAATATTTGGTTGAAAGCCTTTTTCTCAAAATTAGCTGTGAATTTTTTGAGTCGCGATAAATTTGCGTTTATATAATAAATAAGTATAATCACCAACATAGATGCAGGAGATGCAGCCAAGTACAAAAGCGAAGTTACCAGCCCCTTTTGCATTCCTACATAAATTAAAATTAGCCCAATGGCATTGTTGAGTACGCTTAAAATGGTGAATGCCCTAATGTGTTGCATAGCCATTAAAAGAGAAATAAATAGCAGCCCAATCATATGCAAAAGAGTAGCTACAATAAGCCATGTGATATTGATTGGGGAGAATAGTTGCGGAGGGAAATCGTGGTAAAAAGTAAACCCAATGGAGAATAAAAAGGCTAAAACAACTATAAAAGTGACAAAAGTGAGTGTAATCCCATAAGTGAAGGCATTATTCCATTCTCTTTGGCTAATATTTTCATTGGCAAGAATTTTGATAAGTCCGCGATTGATACCTTCATTGGTAATAGATGCAAAAATGGCAATTAGGTTTTGAAAATGGGCTAAAAGCGTAACCCCTTGCGGACCAAAATAAACTGAAAAGAGCTTGTTGGTGATAAAACTATAGGCTGCGAAAGCCAAAGATGATAAGCCTGTCCAGAATGATTTTTTGAGGAAATCCAAAATTCAGTATGCTACATTTTTTGTCAAATTTGCCATATAATTATGTAAATCTGAAACTTTGATTTTAGAAAAGAGTCTTTTAAATGATTTTTGGTATAAAGTCCATCTCCAACTTCTTCAAATCTAACTGCACCTGTCAAAAATTAGTGGCTACTACCAGAAATAAATTCGTAATATGGCACTTTCATTAAGTGAGGAAATATGTTTTATAAAAATAATTACTACCCAAACAGCCCCGAAAATACCTCATCCAACTTAGCAACAGCATTCACTTTTATTTTATAGCTCTGCAAATCGAGCCCTTTCAAGCAGAATTTTGATAAATATATTTCCTTAAAGCCTAATTTTTCTGCTTCAGTTATTCTCTGCTCAACCCTATTTACTGCCCTAATTTCTCCACCAAGCCCTACTTCGGCCGAAAAACACACATCGTGCGGTATTGATATTTCATCGTATGATGAAATAATGGAGATACAAACTGCTAAATCAATGGCGGGGTCTTCTACTTTTAGTCCTCCGGCAATATTTAGAAATACATCTTGCTGACCTAATCGAAAGCCTCCTCGTTTTTCCAACACAGCCAACAACATGTTCAATCGTTTTCCGTCAAATCCTGTGGTTGTTCTTTGGGGTGTTCCATAGGTAGCAGGGCTTACCAACGACTGAATTTCAATCATCAAAGGTCTATTCCCTTCCAGCATTGATGCAATGGCTACTCCGCTCAAATCGCCCTCACGTTGCGACAGTAATATTTCAGAAGGGTTATTTACCTCTCTCAAGCCTGTACCTTGCATTTCGTATATTCCCATTTCGGAGGCCGATCCGAATCGATTTTTTGTAGCTCTTAGAATGCGATAACTCATGTGCCTGTCGCCTTCGAATTGTAGCACGGTATCTACCATGTGTTCCAGCACTTTTGGCCCAGCAATTGTACCTTCTTTGGTAATGTGGCCTATTAACAACACAGGAGTTCCCGTTTCTTTGGCGTATTTCAAAAATTCTGCCGTGCATTCTCGCACTTGCGAAACTGTACCCGCTGAAGATTCAATAAAAGCAGAAGCCATGGTCTGAATAGAATCTACGATTACAATTTCAGGCTCTAATATTTCTATTTGCTTAAAAATATTTTGTGTAGATGTTTCTGTGAGAATATAGCACCCTGCCTCTGGTCTGTTATTTATTTGAGATAATAAATCGGGCGTTTTTATACGTTCAGCACGCATTTTCACTTGCTGTTCGCTTTCTTCACCTGAAATATAAAGAATTTTCAAGTGAGGCAAACTCACTGCCAATTGCAACAATAAGGTAGATTTTCCAATGCCCGGCTCGCCTCCCATTAGCACAATTGAGCCTGGCACTATTCCGCCTCCAAGCACACGATTTAGCTCATTGTCAAGGGTAATAATACGATTTTGCTCATTGTAAGCTATATCTGCGATGGCTTTAGGCCTAGCTGCTATCTGCTTAGAGGTAGATGTCTTCCATTCCGCTTTGGCACCATCGTCTTTCTGCACTATTTCTTCTACAAAAGTATTCCAAGTGTTGCACGATGGGCATTTACCAAGCCACTTGGGCGATTGATACCCACACGATTGGCATGAATAGGTAGTTCTTAATTTTGACATTCAATTTTTTGGAACAGGATTTTGGGAGAAATTTTTTCTAAATCCTCATTTCTTCATTTCTTAATTATTCAAACAAAGTAAGCGGGGTAGTAAAAAAAAACAAAATAACACTTACTCATTTATATAAAACTTCCCTTTAAATACCATTTGGGCAAGACCGGTAAGATGCACATTTTGAAAAGAATTGATTACTTTTTCAAACGACACACTCAAATCTCCTCCCAAAGTTTTGATTTTTATCGGGCTTTCAAAGCCTTTGATTGAAGCTACCAAGGCTGCGGCTGTTACTCCAGTGCCGCAAGATAGGGTTTCGTCTTCCACGCCACGTTCGTATGTGCGTACAAAAAGCTCATTGTCACTTATTTTCTGAACAAAATTTACGTTAGTGCCATCAGTCTTATATTTTTCATTGTAGCGAACGGCTCTGCCTTCACTAAAAATATCTAGTTTGTGTACATCATCTACAAATTTTACATAATGTGGCGAACCCGTATTTAAAAAGTAACTATTTCCATCTTCTTCAATTATCACTACATCGTTCATTTTTAGTGAAACCAAATCATCTACAATCCGAGCTTCATGTTCGCCATCTACGGCTTTAAATGTGCATCTTTCGCCTATCACACCTAAAAATTGGGCGAACATCACCAAACACCTACCTCCATTTCCGCACATACTGCTTTCATTGCCATCACTGTTGAAGTATACCATTCGAAAATCAAGTTTTTTGTGCTTTTGAAGCAGTATCAAGCCATCTGCACCAATGCCAAACCTGCGGTCGCATATTTTTTTTATCAACTCGGTGTTGGTAACGTCAAAGTTTTCGTCTCTGTCGTCTATCATCACAAAATCATTGCCTGTTCCTTGATACTTGCAAAATTTGATTTTCATCTTTTTTGTAGTTATTTGACACTCAAAATGTTAATACTTTATAAAAATGGTATATCTTATAATTCGACAATTCCAAAGTTAATAGCTAAATTGGCTATTTTACTTATTTTGAATACAATTTATCACAAATCCATTGCTAAGAAAAGCTTTCTACTTATTATTTTTAATGAATAACATCTATTTGTTATCTATCATTTTAAATTGTAGTATATAAGTGTGTTTCTTTGTAATATACCATTATTATCCTACACAAACCTTCGTAAGCTTATGAGAGATATTACCGGGAAAACATCCACTTTACGCTCAGCCGCAGCCACAGCCACTGTTTTTTGCAATATAGAAACACTTCAACTGATAGAAAGTAAGCGTGTTGAAAAAGGAGATATTTTTGAATTTGCAAAAGCTGCGGGCTTTTTTGCAGCTAAGAAAACCGACCAATTGTTGCCACATTGCCATCCGGTAGGCATAGATGCCATGCAGATAGATTTTGAGATACTAAATAAAGATGGCATAGCAGGGATAAAAATCCTTTCTACAGCTCAATACGTGGGGAAAACAGGCATTGAAATGGAAGTATTAACTGGTGTAAGCATTGCTGCTCTTACTATTTACGATATGCTAAAGCCTGTAGACAAAAATCTTTCGATCGGGGAAATAAAATTGCTTGATAAAAAAGGTGGCAAAAGCCAACGAAAATATTTCAATACACCGCCAAGTTGTGCTGTACTGGTGTGTTCCGATTCTACTTTTGAAGAAAAAAGAGAAGATAATTCGGGTAAAAAAATAATTGAAATGCTTAATTTTCATGGTATTGAAATTATAGAATATAAAATAGTGCCGGATGAAAAGCATATTATTCAACAAACAATAAAAGACTGGGTGGCGATAGATATTCAGTATATATTCACTACAGGTGGCACTGGCTTAGGGCCGAGAGACAATACTGTAGCCGCAGTAAAAGAAATACTAGAAAGAGATGCAGATGGCATTGCTGAAGCCATGCGGAGCCACGGGCAGCAACGTACGCCATTGGCCATGATGTCGAGGTTGGTGGCAGGTTCCATAGCTTTTACCACCATTGTTACGTTGCCTGGCAGCACTTCAGGTGTTGTAGAATCTTTACAAGCCATTTTACCTGCCGTATTTCATGCGCGTAAAATGCTGAAAGGTGGCGGGCATTAATATTGAGTTTAATTATTTGATTTTCAATTTGTGTGACTAATTGAAAAATTTAATTTGAACAAAGCCAAGCGTCTGATTGTATAATAATTTGATAAATATATAATAATGGCAAGCCCAGTCGCCCCAGATTTTTTAAAACCAACAATTGATTTCAAAAATATAGAATGGACAATTGTCGATTCAGTGACTGATATTCAAGATGAGTTTTTGGCTTTATTAGAGTTTCAAAATATAAAGTTTAAAGAGTTTCAATTAATTGAGAAATTTACATCTAATGCCAAAACTCAATTTGTATGTGCGTTTATTAATACAAGCCCTATTTTATTGTTTCCAATTCAGGAAATATGGCTTAGTAAGGCCAATTTCCCTGGGTTCAAACGTAATTTTTGGCAACGATTAGCCTCAGTTGTTATTGATTTTAGTTGCCTTAATTTATTATTTTCGGGTAGTTTGCTTCATATTGATAAAAGCTATCTAACATACGACACCCATCAAATTTCCGCTCTTGAAGCCTATCGCATCCACTTCGAAATTATTTTAAGCCTAAGGAAAGAAAAATCCTATGCTGCTCAAATGGTGCATCTGTCAACAAGTTTTGCGAAAAAACTTGAGGTTTCCTTTCAATCTTGGGGCTTTGAGCAGCCA
Organism: uncultured Bifidobacteriaceae bacterium; assembly: GCA_964565665.1. GTDB lineage: Bacteria > Bacteroidota > Bacteroidia > Cytophagales > UBA9547 > CAZMFZ01. The sequence goes on from CAZMFZ010000014.1 coordinate 41,725, forward strand.
TTGCCAGACTATGAAATGCAGCTCAATTTACGTAACCATTGGTTAAGTTGGGAAGCATATTTAGCTGACTTGTCAAAAAAATATGCTGTAAGAGCCACAAAGATAAAAGCAGCAGCAGCTTCTCTAGAAATAAAATTTTTGGATGATACAGAAATAAAAAAGCTTGAAACTGTGATTCAATCGCTCTATTTGCAAACCATTAAAAAACAAGAGGTGTTGCTTACACAAGCATCACAAGGGTATTTTGCTGCTGTAAAAGAGATTTATAAGGACGCTTTTCAAGTAAAAGGTATTTTCAAAGAAGGAAAACTTTTGGCATTTTATAGTTGGTTTGAATACGAGGAGTCAATCGAAATGCACTTTATTGGGCTAGACTACAAGCACAATACTGAACACCAATTATATTTCAACATATTATTTGAGGGAATGCTTGATGGGATTGCTTTGGGGAAAAAATCTGTTTTATATGGTCGCACAAGTCTGGAGGCCAAAGCCAGTTTGGGTGCAGTGGCCATACCTTCGTCAAGTTATTTGCGACTTGGAATGGTAAATAGCTGCATTACAGATACGCTCCAAAACTATATTAGTAAATTGGAAAACCCAATCTGGAAGGAGCGAAATCCTTTGAAAATAAAAGCTTGAGC
>CAZMFZ010000015.1:0-30099 GCA_964565665.1 uncultured Bifidobacteriaceae bacterium
CTATACGCTCAAGTTGATGGAGAAAATAGAGCCAATCATGGCCGAAGACAGGTTTAAAAAGTTTCTGAAAAATGAAAATAAGGATATAAGACAGTATTCGCTCATCCGCTTAGAATCTAATAAGGCTTTGAAAGCCATAATTGATTTAAAAACATTGGCAACGGGCGAAAACGACCCTGAAATTAAGGCTTTGGCTCAAAAAGCGGTGAAAGATTTGAATTCGACCGATAGTGTGGAGATAAATCCGAACATGACATACAGTTTGGTAAAATCAAGAAATGTACACGACCGCATTTATGCCGCCAAATTAATTTCTAAGACATCAGATGAAATATATGTACCGCATTTGATGCTGCTTTTGCGTGACCTCGACCCAAAAGTAAGGTTTGCTGCCATGATAGCTGCCGCCCAAATGCAAAGAGCCGAAACATGGCCCGTACTCATTGAATATCTTTCCTCCTACACCTTTTGTAATGTAGCTGCCGCTGCCCTTATCACTTTTGGTGAAAAAGCCCTGCATGTTCTTGAATCGGCATTCTACAAAACCAACCAGTTGCCTACCATTCAAGAAAAAATAGTACAAATATATGGGCGTATACAAGGGGAAACTGTAATTGAACTCCTATGGAATAAGATTGACTTCCCCGATAAAAAAATTGTCAATAATGTATTGCTTTGCCTGAGTAGTTGTGGATTTCGCCCCGAAGGTGATAGAATAATTAGAATAAAACAGCAAATAGAAGCTGAAATTGGAAACTCAGCTTGGAATATAGCCGCTCTCACAGAAATTCCGCAAACAACTGAGTCTCTTTTGCTCAAGCAAGCATTAGAAGAAGAAATAAACTACAATTTTGAAAATATTTATATGCTGCTTTCACTAATTTATGATGCCCAGGCCATAAAATTGGTAAAAGACAATATAAAATCTGGTACAGTAGAAGGCCTGGTGTATGCTGTAGAGTTGATTGATGTGTTTATGGCCGAAGAACTGAAGCCCATCTTTCTACCTTTGATAGAAGATATTTCTCAAGCAGAACGCACCGAACGATTGCAAGGCAGCTTTCCACGCCAAAAACTCGATGACATAGAAGTACTCAAGCAAATCATAAACAGAGATTATAATCAAGTAAATAAATGGACCAAAGCTTGCGCTATGTATACCTTTGCAAATTTACCAGAAGCTGAAATGTGCGATGACCTCACAGCCAACTTGTTTAATCCCGACCCATTATTGCGGGAAATGGCTGCTTGGGCAATCATTAAAAAAGACTATTATAGTTATAAAACACATTCTAACAGACTCTCCGAAGCCATTAAAAAAGAACTTGACACCCGGTTTGTGAAACAAATATTGGGCGATGAAAGCGATGAAAACAAATCTTTAAACAGAATTGAGAAAATATTTTTCCTCAAATCATTGGTGGCTTTTAGAAATGTACCTGGTGTTATATTAGTGGAGTTTGTAGAATTGATTGAGGAGGTGAAAGTGAAAAAAGATAGTGTGATACTTAATATTGGGGCTACAGGGCAATCGCCATTATATATATTAGTAAAGGGAAAAGCTGTGGTGTGGGAAAAACCAGGCGATATTATGGCCGTGCTAGGCGAAAGAGATATGATTGGCGAAATGCTCATACTTGATACCGACCACAATCACCATGAAGTAACCGCAGCAGAAGACAGCCTTTTGTTTCGCATTGATAAAGATAGATTTATGGAGCAAATCACCGATAATTTTGAAATTGCCAAAGAGCTTATTCAGGTAATTTCAGAGAAATTCAAAGCTAGAGAAGAAATTATAATTGAAACCAAAGAAGTATTTCAAAGCTGAAAATAATTTACAATAATGAACTTTCCTTTTGATATTTACATCAGCTACTCGGTTAACGACAATAAACATGCCGAGCAACGCTTAGGCTGGGTAAGCAATTTTCAAAGATTTTTAGAAACCCTTCTCTTGCAAATATTGGGTGAGAAACCTGTGTTTCTCAATTATGCAAGTCAAGAAAAGCCGGCTAAATCAGAATTGGCTAAGGTTGGCATATTTATTAGCATTGTATCGCCCGAATATGTGAAAAGCGAATCTTCTATTGAGGAAATAGACGACTTTTTCAACATAGCCAACAAAGAAGGAAATCTATTTGTAAATGGTAGAGAAAGAGTTTTCAAAGTGGTAAAGTTTCCTGTTCCAATTGCAGAGCAACCATCAAAAATATCCAATCTGCTAGAATATGAGTTGTATCAGACCGATATTCAAACAGGCGAATCAAATGAGTTTGTAGATTATTTCAATACAGATGCGGAGCGAAAATATTGGCTCAAAATAGTAGATTTGGCTTACGATATTGCCGCCATTTTGAAATCGCATCGCAAGCTTGATATTATCCAAACAGATTATTCGGTCTACAGCGATAAAAATGTGTATTTGGCAGAAACAGGCTACGATTTACAATTGCATCGCGACAGCATTAAAAGAGAATTAACTAGACATGGTTTCAGAGTATTGCCCGATCATGCCCTGCCAACCAATCTGATTGAACTCGAATTGGCTATCAAAAAAGACATTGAGCGTTCTCGACTTTCAATTCATTTATTAGGTGAAGGCTATGGAGAATATGCTCCTACAACAGACAAATCGATACTTGACATTCAAAACCGATTGGCTGGTGAGCATAGTCTAATCTCTACCTCAAATGTAAATAATAAATTCAGCCGTTTGATTTGGATTTCGCCTGATGCTAAGCTAGAAAGTGAAAAGCAAAAAATGTTTATCGACAACATGCGTAGGGAGTTGGAGGCAAATGAAGGAGCCGAAATATTGCAATCTCCCATTGAAGATTTCAAAATGGTAGTGCTTGAAGAGTTACTAAATCTAAATTTGGATAAACTCAGAAAGCAAAAAGCATCAAACGGTAAAATAAAGCACAACAAAAAGAATGTATACCTAATTTATGATAAAATAGATGAGTTTGAGGCTAATAAAATAGTCGATTTTTTGAATTATAAAGGGTATGAAGCAATTTTGCCTTCTTTTGAAGGCCAGCTTCTGGAATTAAGGGAAATTCACCTTGATAATTTGAGGCTTTGCGATGCAGCACTCATCTACATAAATAAAGTAAATGATTTGTGGGTGCAAATGAAATTTCTCGATTTGCTGAAAGCTCCTGGATTGGGCAGAACAAAGCAAGAATTGTACAAAGCCATGCTTTTAGGTAAAAATATGAAAGGAAAAGCTGGAAATTTGGAGAAATTTGACGCACCAGTATTGGAAATTAGCGATAACATAGAAAATTCTTTGTCAGGATTTATTAACGAGTTCAAACCATGACACCAGAAGTAAAAATAAGCCTAGAAACGGCTACCCAAAGAGTTGTTAAAAGATTTAACAACCCTTTCCCCGGTCTTCGCCCATTTAGCATGGAAGAAAGCCATTTATTTTTTGGCAGAGAGGGGCAGAGTGATGAAGTATTACGCAAAATCTCAGAAAATAAATTTATTGCCGTTATAGGCTCTTCCGGAAGCGGTAAATCTTCATTTATCTATTGTGGGGTTATACCTATACTTTATGGGGGCTTTCTCACCAACATAGGCACGAATTGGGATGTAATCGTAACTCGACCAGGTGGCGGACCAATCGACAATTTGGCAGAATCTATCATTAAGAAAGATGCCGGCTACAACAGCCTATCTGCAGAAGAAAAAACCCTTCATAAAACCATCACTTCTACATTACTAAGAAGTAGCTCACTTGGAATTACAGAAGCCGTAAGCAAATATTCTGAAACAGAAAATACCAATATTCTACTAATTGTCGATCAGTTTGAAGAGTTGTTTCGCTTCAAGAAAAATGAAGAAAATGAAGGTAGCAGCGAATCACTTGCCTATGTAAATTTATTGGTGGAAGCTGTACAAAATACAAATAATCACATATTTGTAGCCGTTACCATGCGGTCTGACTTTATTGGAGAATGTGCCCAATTTCCTCAACTTACCCAATTAATTAACCAAAGTAATTACCTGATTCCCCAAATGACGAGGGAACAGAAACGTACAGCTATTTCAGGCCCTGTTTCAGTAGGAGGGGCAAAAATCACCCCACGTTTATTGCAACAAATATTGAGTGATTTGGGCGACAATCCAGATCAGCTGCCTATTATGGCACATTCACTAATGCGTACATGGGATTATTGGCAGAATAATAAAGAAGATAATGAGCCAATGGATTTGCCTCATTATGAGGCCATTGGCACCATGTCAGGTGCCTTGTCGCAACATGCCAATGAAGCTTTTGATGAGTTAAACACCAGAGAAAAAGAAATTTGTGCCATACTTTTCAAATGTTTAGCAGAGAAAACGGGCGATACAGACGGTATTCGCAGACCTACACGTGTAAGTGTAATCTCTAAAATTGCCAACTGCAGCGATGAGGAAGTAATTAGAATTGTAGATGTGTTCCGTAAGCCAGGCCGCTCCTTAATCACCCCACCTTATGGAGTAAGCCTCAATGCCAACTCTGTGGTAGATATTTCGCATGAGTCGCTGATGCGAATATGGGTAAGGCTTAAAAATTGGGTAGATGAAGAAGGGCAAGCAGTTGAAATGTATTTAAGGCTATCGGATGCAGCAGCCAAATACCAAACTGGAAAAGCCGGTATGTGGCGACCACCCGATTTGCAATTGGCATTGAATTGGCAGGAGAAAAATATTCCTACATTAGAATGGGCTCAACGTTACAATCCTGCTTTTGAGCGCACAATGGTTTTCCTCGAAACCAGCAAAAAAGCATTCGAAACTGAGCAAAAAGTAAAAGAGGAAATGCAACGCAAACGCTTAGTGCAAGCCCGTAGAACTGCCGTGTTTTTAGGTGGATTAACGGTGTTGGCTCTCATTGCATTTGTGTATTCTTTTATTCAAAAAATTGAAGCTGACGACCAGAAAAAGATTGCTCAAGAAAGGCAAGTAGAGGCCACTAAGCAGTCGAAATTAGCCATTAAAAATGCTGAAATTGCTGAAGAACAGCGCAAGATTGCTTCCGTAAAGGAGAAAGAAGCGGTAATACAATCTGAAGAAGCAAAGCGTCAGGCTGAACTTGCCAAGATAGCTGCAGATGAAGCAATATTACAAAAAGGGTTGGCACAGCGAAGTCTGGAATTGGCTAAAAGACAAACCAAACTGGCGGAAGAACAAAAAGCCTTAGCATTGCTGAATGAACAAAAGGCTAAAGAATCGCAAACCAGAGCGGAAAGAGCCCAAACAGATGCAAACAGACAACGTTATTTGTCCATCGCTCAGGCAATGGCTGTAAAATCTTTGCAAATTTTGGATACCAACACCAAAGCATTGGTTGCCCAGCAAGCCTTCAAGTACAATAGAGATTTTCAAGGAAATCCACACAGCCACGATGTATATGATGGTTTGTACTATGCAGTCAAATTTTTGTACCACGACTATCACAACAGCTTAAAAGGGCATTCTGATGCAGTACGTGGGGTTGCATTTGCACCCAATGGTGAATTGTATACAGCAGGAAGCGATGGGAAAGTATTGAAATGGTTTTCCAAGAATGGCGTTTATACCAGTGTACAATACCACAAAAATAGTTTTATCAATCGAAATATAGTGATAAGCCCTAATGGCAAATGGATGGCTTTGATTGGCGAAGCTCCTTTTATCCAACTGTTCGATTTGGCCGACCCTAATGGAAAACCAAAAAAACTGTTTGGCCATAAAGGACAAGTTTGGGCGGCTTCATTTATGCCAGACAATCAAAGTTTGGTCACCGTTGGCTCTGATAGCTCTATTTTTATTCGCAATTTGGAAAGTGATAAATATTATTTAGTTGGCAAAACACCTACCAAAGTCAAAACCTTGGCTATTAATCCATTATCTAACAATATCATTGGTGGCGATGAAAACGGACATATATATGTATGGGAGCCTAATAAATCGAAAGACCCGACAGTAATCACCAGCAAAAATCTAAGGAAGATTCAAGCAATAGCAATAAGCTCTGATGGCAAATATTTGGCAGCGGGTGACGATCGTGGATTGGTGAAGATTTGGGATGTGTTCGACAATTTCAAGCTAATCGCTAACTTGACGGGACACAGAGCGAGAATAAACGATTTGAGATTTGACCCAAAAAGTGAAGTATTAGCCACAGCAAGTTTTGATGGTAGCGTTAGATTATGGGATTTGGATCATTTGAACGAGCAACCCATTACCCTTCGCGATCATAATTCTTGGGTGTGGTCGGTGGCTTTCACTGGCGATGGCAAAAATATTGTGACAGGTTGCGTAGATAATCTTATTCGCGTGTACCCTACCAATGCCGAATCGATGGCAGAGAAGATATGTGTAAAGCTAAAACGCAATATGACTCCAGCAGAATGGACAGCTTTTGTGGCTAAGGATATAATTTATGAAGAAACTTGTGCTGGTCTGCCACAAGGGAGAAATCAAGAACTAGAATAATTAATTAATAAAATTTGTATATTTTTTCCCATGATAAATTATACTGTTAAGCAAACGCTCAGATTTTTACTTTTGCCCTTTGTTTTGCTCTTTTGGTGGAATGGCTATAGCCAAGAAAGTGAATTATCTACTATTACTTCAGAAATAGTAGATCCTCTGAGTATCAAATCATCTTGCAGCCAAAAGCTAAAAGAAATTCAAAAAAATTATGAATTGGGTCTTTTGGAAGGAATTCCCAACGCATTGCAACCTTGTATTAGTAATGGCTTTACCAGGATAGAAAGGCAGCAAGCCTATAGACTTATGATATTAACCTATCTTTTTCTTGATGAAATAGAAAAGGCAAATGAATATATGAATATCTTGTTGACCTCCGAGCCTGATTACGTACCCAATGCCTCGCTAGATCCCATTGAATATATTCGTTTGTTTAACTCTTTTAGAGTTCAACCTTTTATTTCGTTTGGAGTACTAGCAGGCTTAAATCAAACCAACCCCAGACTTGTTAATAATTTTGGAGTTGGCAATACAAAAGCCTTTCCTACTACATATCAAGAAGGGGTGAATTTTAATATTGGTGTTTCCATTGATTTCTTGCTTTATCGACAGCTTTTTTTAACTACAGATGGCTTTCTGATGTTGAGAAATTATATCTCTACCTCACAAATTTTACAAAATTCTAAGACAACCTCCACAGAAACTTATACGAGTTTAAGTATCCCTATAAGTTTGAAGTACATGGTAGGGGGTCGAAAATTAAAAGTATTTATTAGGGCAGGGGCAGCTATTGATTTGATGCTTACGGCTCAGTCGCAAATGATTAGAAAAAATACAGTTACAGATCAAAATGACTTTGCCGGACCAAATGTTAACCTAATTTTCCAACGCAATATCATCAATTTGGCTGCATTTGCAGGTGCAGGCATTACTTATAAATTAGGCTATGGCTACCTTACACTTGATGGAAGGTATTATTATGGCCTCAGCAATATAGCGAAAGATTCAGAGCGATATGTAAATACTACCACTCAAATTACCAATTATGGGTATTTAGATAATGATTTGAGTTGGAATAATATCCAACTTAATGTAGGGTATATGTATTCATTATTCAAGGTAAAAAAAGTAAAGTCTAAAATTCAATAGATTAGGAGATTATGAAGATATATAAGCATTGTTTTTGCTTTGTTGCAATGTGTTTTGCCATTTGGTCTTGTAAAGACTTTAAGATAAAACCTGATTTTAAAAAGGGTTTTATTAAATATTATGGAGGTTCGTTGCTTGATAAAGTGGCAGAGGTGCAAGTAACTAGCGATGGCGGCTACGTAATTGTAGGAACTACTGGACTTTCATCCAATGGAAGTAGCGATTTATTTGTAGTGAAAACCGATATGGAAGGTAATCCCATTTGGGAAAAAAGATATGGTGGGTTTGGGGCAGATTCCGGCAGCTCTATTAAACAAACGGCAGACAATGGCTATATTGTTTTGGGTACTTCTGAGATAGATTCTTCAAAAACTGCCATGTATTTAATACGACTCAATGCCGATGGCGATACACTATGGACAAAGAAAATAGGAACCAATACTACAGGTAGTGAAGTACAAATTGCCTCGCAAGGAGGCTTCTATATGATTGGCAATGTAAATTTAATAGGCCTAACTAAGATATTTTTTTACAAAACTGATATTAATGGCAACAAAACATTGCAGACCGATAGTTATGGCTACAGTGAAAATAACACTAGCGGTACAGCAGTAGTAGAAGAGTCAGATTCTATCTTTACCTGGATAGGAAATACACCTTTTTCTCCTATTCTGGCTAGAAATAGACCAGGGGGTACTGGTAACATATTTGCTTATTTGAAAGACCAAAGTTTTATTAACCAGCCTTCTATTATTAACTATAGCGACTTGAAAAAGACGAGTGATAATGGTTACGTACTTACAGGCTCAAGTATAAAAGACAATGTTTCCAAAGCAATTGCAATTAAGTTTACAAGTGAGCTTAAGGAATCACCCACTGTGAGTTGGTATACAGTGTTTGGAGGCACTTCGAATGAAAGTTCAAATGCTATAGCCCAAACCGAAGATGGTGGATACGTAATATGTGGATATACACAAAGTTTCGGGGAAGGTGGCAAAGATATTTATCTTTTGAAAACAGACAACGAAGGCAATGAGCAATGGTACAAAACCTTTGGAGGGAGTGCTGATGATGAGGGCATAAGTGTAAAACAAACCAAAGACAAAGGCTATATCATTGCGGCAAACCTGACACTCATTACCACGCCAACTAACAATACCGTACTCTGCCTAATAAAAACGGATGCCGAAGGAAACATAACAAATTAATATACAAATTAAAAAAAAGGAGCTTTTCGGCTGCTTGAACCAATAAACGCATTAGATCAATATCCTATACCAAGATGAAGAAACTTATACTCACCACCATATTATGTGTATTTGCAGCCCTTGCCTACACACAGGTTACCATTACCAGTGCCCTGAACGGAGCCAATATTTGTATAAACAACCCTACTGCTACTTCTATTACTGACATCACTATAGGTGAAAACAACAATAATGATATAGCCATTACAGCTGCAGCTAATTTTGTGCTTTCATTGGGTGCAGGCAGCGGCTTTCAGTGGGCTGCCGTACCCAGCGTGGCGAGTACAGGTAGCGATATAGCCGATATTAGTATAACAACAGTTAGCGGTACGGAAATTGAAATTAACATTACTGTTACAGGCACTGGAAACAAAAATAACATTATACTTTCCAATCTTTGGGTAAGAGCTATAGCCCCACCCAGTGTAGGCACTGCAGCCATTATTACCCGCCCTAGCGGTGCAGCAGGCGGCACTGCCAATGTTACAGGAAGTGTAGGAATGAATTATGGTTTGCTGTCGAGTACAAACCCGCCAAACTTTTTTATCACAAACGTTCCAATTTTTAGCTGTAGTAATCTCAACTCAATAGTCTTAAATGCTACACCTTCAGTAGCGGGAGGCGTATTCACTTTACAATATTTGTCAGGCTCAGGAGATATTTCAAATGCTCTAAATCTTGTAGGTAGTAGTTATCGATTTTCACCCAATTCAATTACAGGACTGAATTCTACAGCAACATCAATAAACATTGTGTATAGTGTCTCAATAAATGGATGTGTTAGTAAAGCAGTTTCTAGTATAGATGTTTTTGATACTCCTCAAGTAGATTTTTCATTGCCTTCTGTATCAGGAGTAGCGGGTAGAATTCTTAAAAATGCAGCCCCTTTCACCATGATTCCCACCCCATCTGGCGGTGTATTTTCTGGAAATGGAGTATTTGGAAATACTTTTGACCCTTTTTCGGTTGTTTCGATAACATCCTATGATATTGCTTATGATGTTACGGATAATAATGGATGTTCCAACTCGGTAACCAAACAAATTGAAGTTATTTCTCAAACGGGAACAGTTCTTTCTTTAAAAAGTAATTACTGTACTTACTCTCCTTCTGAAACGGTTACATTCAACAATATTCAAAATTATGTAAGCGATGAATATGAAATTGTCAATATTATAGGTCCTGGAATTAGTGGCTTTGTCGGTGATGGAGTTTCAACTTTTTCCTATACTTTTAATCCATCGGCAGTTCCTTTATCTCAGCTTGATATTCCTCAGCCAGTCTTTATTATTACTAGACGAAAGGTTCATAGTACGTTTATTAGTAGAAGGAGCTGGAATACATTAGCTGCAAACACTTGTTTAGGGGCTCCAATTACCTATTTCAATAACATACTAGTTAATTTACCTTTTAGTGGGTATTCTACCTTACCTTTAAAAACATATCCATGTTCCGGACCATATGCTAATGGTATGGATTATACTGTATCTAAGCCAAATGTTGGATCTTTAATTAATCAGACTATTACATTAGATCCATTTTGGAATTTTAATACAAATACTTTTGCACAGTTTGTAACAATTCGTTCACGTCCCCCAATTCCTTCCCTTTCTTTTCCTGCAGATTCAAATTGTGTTGGTAATACTAGTTTTAGTCAGTATAATGCTTCGGGCTCTATCGGAGCTGTATTTAGATGGTGGGTTCCTGCTGCTACCATAACTGACGCTTCGGGCAATATATTGACCGCGAATGCATCTGCACAGGGAAGTTCTAAAAGTGCTTCGGATTTAAATTTTAATAGCAGTACTACTTTAGGGGGCTACGATTTTAAAGTGACTCAGGAAACCAATAATTGCATTAGTTTACCAAGAAATTTCAAGGTTAATTTTTATGACCGACCCTTATTCCCACAGATTGTGGTTCCTACAATTAGTGGATTGAACGTAGTAAACTTTAACGTATGCCAAAATAGTATATCAAACATTCCTTTGTCTGTATCTGGTACTTGGGTTAGATGGTACAGTTCGAATGGTTTTAATTCTGGAAACCTCATAAAATCTGGCCAAGATTTTACAGATTTTAATTTTAATTCTAACATAGCACCTAGGCTATTCACATATTTTGCTTCTCAAACTGTTAATGGATGTGAAACCCCTTCTCCTGGTCTTCAAGTTAATGTAAATGTGACTTCACTTCCTGGAGTTGTAGGGCTTAGTAATTCTTTTTTTGAATATTGTTTAAGTGCAACTTCTATTAATGTAGTGACAGTTACGGCATCTTACAGTTCAAATTTAATTAATACTTATAAATATTCATCCTTTCCTCAAGGGTACACTTCTGTTGGGCAGAACATGGTCAATTCTTCTTCTTTATTTTTTATGGACAAGAATCTTCTTACATCAGCTGGGGTAGATTTTAACCAAAACAGTTATAGAAGCATATATACTTCACAAACTGAAAACGGTTGTGAAGGCCCTAGAACTGGCATTAACTTTAATATTTATGCAGCCCCAGATCCTCCATCTATCGATAATCCTAATGGCATATATTGTAATGGACTATTGCCAAGCCCCATAACTGTAACTTCTACTAATATTGTTAACTTATTTGACAGCACTGGCACCGTTCTTTACAAATCGGATTATTATTATAGCAGTTTTCCATACCAATATTCAAAAGTTATTTTTGATATTTCTACTGTGATAGGGTTGTCTGGAACATTTCAATATGCTTTTACTCAGACTTTCGGAGTTTGTACCAGTACCTCGGCCCTTGCTAAAGTAAGCCTGCAGTCCTCTATTTCTGGTCCCAATCTAAATACAGCCTTGGGCACAAATGCGATAAATACATTCTGCACTCTTCCATTACTTGAGGCGAAGCCCATCTTAATTGGGGCAATACCTACTACTATTAAATTAAATATTGTGTGGTCGACTGATCTCTCACATAATAATATTGTGAGCAATATTGTAACCTACCTCACATCAATTACAGGTACTACTGCCACTGACCAAACCTATTATGCATTTCAGGAATCTGGTGGCTGCTTTAGTGTGCAAAGTACACCGGTTAGAATAAAAGTATATAATACCCCTATTATACCCACAGTATCAAAGACAGTTGAGTATTGTAGCACCTATAATTCGATGGTACATACCCTGACAGGAATTGTGGCACCTGCAAATACCCTTACATGGTATTTGGACAGAAATTTAACAACTGTTTTAGGTACAGTTTTAGGATCAGGTGCACTTTCTTCAGGCGTTGCACTCTCCGTTACAGGTACTAATGTGTTTTATGCTACCCAGACCGCATTCAACACCACACCTGATCAGGCTTGCGAAAGCAAACCAGAAGACTTGACCCTTAAGGTGAATACTACCCCTGTTCCAGTGATAAATATAAATTATACTGGCATACCCAACGTAAGGACAGGTGTAATAGATACGCTTTGCAGGGATATCGCTTTTAGTGATTTAAAGCTTTCAGGCAGGAATACTGCGAATGGTAGCGGTATGGGAATAGGAATATTCTATAAAGACACTAAATTACCTCAAAATAGTTTAGGGGCTTCTCCAAATATTGCCATAGCCTCACTAGACCCAGGAGTCTATAAGCTGATTTACAACTTTAGAGATGTTCAGTCTAATTGCGAGGCAGATACCGTGAAATTTATAAATGTACTTCCCCTACCTAACGTGGACTTTAACCTTTCTAGCTTATGTGTGGGCGATACAGTTTCTCTTTTAAGCACGGCAAACGTGAGTGCTCCTGACGAAATAAGCAAATATGTATGGAAATTTTATTTTGCTCAACCCTTAACAACAGACAGTGTTAGCAACCCTAAGGTATTATTTAACAGTCCCTCCCTTTACCCAATTGATCTTACAGTAGCTACTAAATTGGGTTGTTTTAATAAAGTGACTAAGGCAAGAACCGTAGAGCCATACCCTACCGTAAAGTTTGCAGTGAAAAATATATGCCTTACTGATGCTACCCTCTTTACCAATCAGACCAACTTTGGCGTTGGCACTTTCAAAAGCTTAGTATGGGATTTTGGAGATGGGGATATAGTGAATTTCAATGCTTTGAATACTACTATAGGTACAAGCAAGACCTTTGGTGACACCAAACTCGTGAACCATATATATAGTCAGGAAGGTGTTTATTTGCAAAAGCTCACTGCCAGCAGTCTTAATAATTGTGTTACCTCAATTACTAACCGCTCGTTTATCTTGCCTAAAATAAAAGTAACTCCTTCCAGCCCATATGTGCAGAATTTTGAAAATGGGTCTGGTGGGTTTGTGGCAAGTGAAGATAACTCAAGCTGGGAATATGGCACTCCGGCAAAGAAATTCATCAATAAAGCCGCTTCTGGCGGTAGCAAAGCATGGGTAACGAGCTTAACAGGAAGGTATCTAGCTGGCGATACCTCAGCCGTGAGGTGTCCTTGTTTCGATATCAGTGAAATGAGCAAGCCAATGATTTCACTCAAAATTCGTTCTGTATTCGATAGACCAGGCGTAGATGGCGTAGTATTGCAAGTGAGCGATGGAAGCGACAAATGGTATCCTGTAGGTAACATAGCTAAAGAAACTAGTTCGGGGCTGAACTGGTACAACCAATCAGGTATAGTATCGAAGCCAGGTAACCAAGCTGTGCTCAATGTAGGCTGGTCGTCTAGCGACTCACTAGCCACCGATTCTTTTAGGCTGGCTCGCTACAAATTAGATGAGTTCAGAGATGAAGGTGGTAATTTACTGGATAACAATGCGCTGAATAGGAAATCGCTACAATTTAGGCTTGCGCTCGGCTCATCGGCACAATCAGGTGCTGCCAAATCTGATGGTTTTGCTTTTGACGATTTCAGTGTGTTGGAACGCGACAAACTTTTATTGATAGAAAACTTTACCAATACAGCCTCTAGCAATACAAATGGAACGCTAGAATCGGATAAAAGAGCCGACCTGCTTATCAATACCAATAGTAAGGATGTTTTGGGAGTATACTATCATACCGCTTTTCCAAACAACGCAGATGTGTTTAATAGGGCAAATGTAGCCGACCCTAGTGCAAGAACTTTATTTTATGGCGTAAGCCAAACCCCTAATTCGGTACTATCAGGCAATAAATTTACAGGCAGCAGTTTTGGATTGACACAAAGCATTATAGATAAGGAAAATTTGCTTACGGCCAAGTTTAGGTTTGATATTTCAAAAGTAGCCTCTGGCAATACCTTTTATGTAAATGCCACTGTAACAGCCAAAGAGGATATTACTGATGAAACCATTCTCAATATTGCGCTGGTAGAACGTACCGTTACTGGAGCTAATGCAGGCAATGGACAAACCCGATTTGAATGGGTAATGCGTAGTTTACTACCAGATGCTGCAGGTACATCAATAAAAACGGGTTGGGCAACAAACCAATCTAGATCCTATTCATTTTCTGCAACCTTAACCGCTAATCAAGTGGTAGATCCAAGCATGATAGGCGTAGTGGGTTTTATACAAAACAAGGTTACTAAAGAAATATACCAGGCTAGTTATGACGGCCCTCAAGTTGTGCCAAGTACTACACCGGTAGATGAAGCCAAAGAAAATACCAATGGATTCCGCATGTTTCCTAACCCTACAGAAAACGAAGTAACACTTTGGTTCGATAAGGCTGTAAAAGAAAAAGTAGCCTATGAAATATACAATCAGTGGGGTGTGCAAGTACTTAAAGGCGAATTGCTGTCGGGTACACAGCGTGTAACTGTTTATACATCTACATTATCGTCTGGTGTTTATATCGTGGCAATTCATCCCGCAAGCGAAGTTTCTACCTTTACTAAGCTTACAGTAGTGCATTAAGAGGCGCTTCCCATAGTTGTTGGCACCTTTAAGCTGTTAAGCACCAACCACGGGAATAACATACAAAGAATTTAGATTTTCGCAAAGATCCGTGTAGGAGACAATGCCATTTATAACAGATTTGTGAAGCCAATGCTTGAACTCTGTGGATAGTTGGTTCATAGCTATATTATGCAGCATCTTTATAAAAATTATGCCTTAATGTAGGGTACACAATAACGCATAGCATAGTATGCTATAGTGAATAATAGAGTGTGATATGCAGCGTACTTTCCGATACTATGCTGCATAAACTAAAAGACCTACCGAGTTTTGAAAACTTGGTAGGTCTCTCTTATTGGCTAAACTCTCTTACGCTACTATCAACGAATCGACTAATACGCCAATTCTAAGTGTATTTGCTTGTGTGTATGCCCTGCGCACTTCAAGGGAATAATTGCCAGGAGCAAGCGGATTTGGTATGCTAAACATAAGCTTACCATCGGTGCGGTTGGCTATTACCTGCACTTTAGTGGCTGCATTTGTAGCAGACACAAAAAATATTCCTTCATTGGCATTAGCAGTACTAAACTTGAGTTCTTCGCCTACTATTTGCCCTATACCACCCGGGGTAAGTGTACTGTTGGCAATGCCCGAGTTAATATCCAAAAATTCAAGTAAGGCAGGTGCTGCCATCGACTGGGTTATTTTCTCTACTTTGGCATTCTGCATTTTCTGTAATAACATTAACCCTTGCGACAAAGTAGCTTTGCGGGTATGGCGTGAAGCATCAAAAGTATCGAGTGCGTTGGCAAATACGCCACTAATGCCGGGGCGAATATTGGCAAACGGTAGGTTTACCGTATTGCCATCGGCTACTTCATCGCACACTACAGTACTTAAAAGAGTAAGCACAGCCTTCAAGTCTGTTTCGGTAAGGGTAGTGCCTCGTAAAAGCATTCGCTTTACTAGCACATCTACATCTATTACTACATTGGAAAGCACACGAGCCGATTGATCGTTTGGATCTGGCGTAATGGGATTGGGCTGGAGATAATACTTGATTGGCATATTAATAATTATTTAAAAGGTTAAATTAAGAAAACATAACGCTACGTATGCTTGAGATATTATATGACCCTAGCTTAAAAATATAAATATTATCAATAAAAAAGAAAAGAGCTTCCGTGGTTAAAACTACTTGGAAGCTCTTTGAGGGTAGGCATACTACCAACCACGGGTTAGATTTTCAAAAAAGAAAAAGGTCCAATAGTGGTGGTCGGTGTGCCATCATCCACAGGGCAGTTGGTGGACAGTCAAAATTTTGTCAAAAAGACAAGGGATTAAACATTCACGCTTGTTGTATCATGACTAACCATGTACATTTAATTGTTTCCACATGCGAACCCATAGGGTTATCCGATGTAATAAGAGATTTGAAGAAATTTACTTCATCTGAAGTTATAAAAGTTGGTGTGCCACCAACCACTGGCAGTCATGGCTTGGACAAATTTCTGATGGCATACTTTTATATATCATTGTGTGAATAAAACAACGCCATGATTTCTAAATCAAACAACAAAGTACCTTCTTTGGGCTGGATAGAACCGGTAAGCAAACTACTTGACTCTTCTTTTAGAATACCCGGCACAAACTTTAAATTTGGGCTAGATCCTATCATTGGTAGCATTCCTGTGTTGGGCGATTTAGTTACATTCGTTATTTCTGCCATGCTATTTTTAAATATGTCGAAGCATGGAGCAAGTCGGAAAGTAGTAGTATTAATGGCAACCAACATTATCATTGACTTTGCCATTGGTAGCATTCCTTTCGTGGGCTGGCTATTTGATTTTGGTTTTAAAGCCAACGATAAAAATGTGCGTCTTTTAAAAGAACATTATATAGAAGGCAAACACCAAGGAAGCGGCTCAGGTATTCTCTTTTTGATCTTTATTGTGTTGATAGGAGTATTAGGTCTTGTTGTTTTCGGGGTTTTTAAACTTATTTTATATATAAAAGCCTATTTTGATACTACGGGAGGCTTAGCTACTTAAGCCATAAGTCACCTACATACCAAAGTAGAAGAAGCCTTGTTACTGAAGTTACAATGCTTGATTTAAAAATAGCTTATTGAAATCTGCCAAACTGATAATCTTAACGCCTAGTTTTTGGGCTTTTTCCATTTTTGCTGGCCCCATATTATCACCAGCAAGCAAATAATCGAGCTTTCCCGATACACCAGACAGCATTTTGCCCGCATTGGCTAGTATTTTCTCTTGCAGATCTTCCCTACTTACGCCTTCGAAAGTACCTGAAATTACAAAGCTTTTGCCTTCCAATTTGTCGCTCTCTGATACTATTTCTTTTTCCAAAATAGAAAATTGCAAGCCTTGATTTTTTAAGCGTGCTATCAATTCCAAATTCTCTGGTTCTGAGAACCAATAGATTAAGCTTTCGGCTATTTTGCCTCCTATTTCAGGCACATTTACCAACTCATCGAAGGTTGCATTTTGAATATTCTCTATCGTTTTAAAATACCTTGCTAGTTTTTCGGCAACTGTAAAACCCACAAATTTTATCCCAATACCAAATAACACACGTTCGAATGGTACCTGTTTGGATTTGCCAATGGCATCTAGCAAATTTTCGACTGTCTTTTCTTTGAATTGTATTTCACGTTTTTTGCCGGTTTCTTCGTCTACAAACACTTTTCGCAAGCCATACAATTGTTGATAAGTCAAGTCGTAAATATCGGCAGGCGTTTTCACCAGCTTACTATCGAATAATACCTCTATTTTACCCTCGCCCAAGCTATCGATATTCAATGCTTTGCGATGAATGAAATGCTCAATTTTGCCTTTGATTTGCGGGGCACAGCCTTTTTCATTGGCGCAAATCCAAGCCGATTCTTCAGGCTTACGGATTAGCAAAGTACCACAAGAGGGGCAAACGGTTGAAAACTGAATTTTTGCAGCAAATAAATTTCGCTTGCTTACCTCAACTCCCGTTATTTTAGGAATAATTTCGCCTGCTTTTTCTACAAATACATAATCGCCTTCGTGCAAATCGAGCCTATCGATTTCATCAGCATTGTGCAATGTGGCACGTTTTACGGTAGTGCCAGCCAATGCCACTGGTTTCAAATTGGCTACAGGTGTCACTGCCCCTGTTCTTCCCACTTGAAAACTCACATGAAGTAGTTGTGTAATGGATGTTTCTGCTTTAAATTTATACGCTATAGCCCAACGCGGACTTTTGGAAGTAAGCCCCAACGTTTCCTGCTGCAAAAAATCATTTACTTTTACCACTATGCCATCGGTAGCCAAAGGCAGTTCATGCCTCTGGTGTTTCCAAAGCTCAATATATTCCCATACTTGGGCTATATTGGCACACTTACGGTAGGTTTTCGATACATTAAATCCCCAAGTTTCAAGCTGCAACATGGCATGCTCGTGGGTATTGATTTGTAAATCTTCCCCCAATAAATAGTACAAAAAGCAATCTAACCCTCTGCGTGCCACTTCTGCAGAATCTTGTAATTTAAGTGTACCTGAGGCTGTGTTTCGAGGATTGGCATATTTTTGATTGCCCAATTCCTCTTGTTCGATATTTAGCTTCTCAAAATTTTTAAGCGGGAAAAATACTTCGCCACGCACTTCAAAATAGCTTGGAATATTGGCCCCATTTATTTTTAAAGGTATTGACTTAATGGTTTTAGCATTGGCGGTAATGTCGTCACCTTCCGTGCCATCTCCGCGGGTAACTGCCTTTGTTAAAATGCCATTTTCATAAATTAAACTAATGGCAACCCCATCAAATTTTTGTTCACAAAAAAACTCAAAAACTGCCGCATCCGTCTCTTCATTCAATCCCTTTTGTACCCTATTATTCCAATCAAATAATTCTTCTTTTGAATAAGTGTTAGAGAGCGAAAGCATGGGATAGCGATGCAATACCGTTGCAAATTTTTTGGTGATGGTGCCACCTACTCTTTCTGTGGGCGAATCGATATGCTTGAATTCGGGATGTTGATTTTCAAGCAATTGCAATTCTTCAAGCAATTTATCGAACTCAAAATCTGGAATTTCAGATGTGTTTTCCTGATAATATTTAAGATTTAGCGAGTTGAGGTAATGAGAAAGGTAGTCAATTCTTGCTTTAATATTTTCCATGGCAGGTGAATGAAATTCAAATCTAACACATGATTTACTATTTTCTAGCAGAATAAGATAGCGGGATTAAATTGTGTTGAAAAATTAAAAGAGTGGTTGATTAGGATGCAAGCCTCGGTAAGGAAATCGTACAACAAATGCACCTGCATTATTAAGATTCTCAGGATTTACAGTCAGTTTTAGACGTGCAGTATGAAATACCAAATCCATATCTTCAATTGGAATAGCTCCCAATAGCGTCATATTCCCCACTACTAAAGCCCCGGTAAGGCACAGGCGATTTAAATAATTTACCTGAATTGGCCCTACATAAGGCACTAGTTTCTTTGAACCATCTGCAATCGTAACCTCTCTTTTTTCATATTCGGTGAGTTGCAATTGTAAAGCGATGTGCTCAGGTATACATAAAAATAAAGCCCCGGAAGCTACCAAAGCTTTAGTTGTCGTACTTTCTAATAGTTGATTGGCAGGGTTGGAAAATTGAATTTCAGCAAATATTTGATCCCTAACTTTCATTTAAGCTATTTTGAACTTAAGATTTACTATTCTATCAGTGTAACAAGAAAAAGCATTTGACGGACTTACTGCTGTGCCTGTTGCAAGTGCAAAATTTTCAAGTTTGATGCAAATGATTTATTATTAGCCTTGGTTGTGTACTGCACTTTTATAGTTTTGCCAGGTATCAAATCAAAATAATTGTCGGAGAAAAAGCCTTCTGTAGCATCGTTTTTTAGGTACACATGCTTGGCGAGCTTGTCCGACTCGAGGGTGATTTCAAATCCAGTGTTTGTTTTTACTATCTTTTTCCTAATGGTGACAGCAGGCAGGTTCAAATTTTTGGGCAGATCTAGATACAATATATTTTCCGAAACGCTATTGCCGTCTTCCACCAGTTCGGCTACTATCACCACTTTATTTTTAGCTTCCTTTCCTATCACATCTTTTATGGCAATCGTATGGTAGCTAATGGAACTGTTGGCTTTTACATTTAAAGGCACGGAAGCCGTTTTCAATACATCGCCATCGAAGTTCAACACTGAATATACTAAATTTAGTTTCCTTGCCGTGAGGTTATCATTTAAAATTGTAAAATTGATTTTATCACCGTCATTATTCACAATTGGCGATACCAGCAGGTTTTCATAAGCCTTTTTCACAAAATAATGGCCTGCTTTCCAACGCATGTCGTAATCGATAGTGGCCCAAGAAATGGTGGGCCAGCAGTCGTCTATTTGCCAGTAGAGGCTTCCCCAACAATAGGGCTTATTACGCCTGTTTCCTTCTATTATTTGTTTCAGACCTTCGGCCTGCATCAATTGGCTTATATACAGGAAGGATTCAAAGTTTTTGGGTTCACGGTAATACATGTCCATATACTCCTTTATCATTTCATTGCCTTTGGATAGGTTTGCGCCTGGCGTGGTGAAATCCCAAGTCATTTCGCTGCGCTGGCGGCTATCGAAAGTGTAGCAGTCGAATGTAGAATCTTTAGCAGGGGCAAATGAGCGTATGGTTTTCAGCTCAGGATACGACTGCAACCCATATTCGCTCACAAAGCGGGTGCGTTCATCGGCTATATCTTTGTATGTGGCCTTGCCAAACCATATCCACCAACTGTGCTTATCGCCCGATTGGCTGTTTGCCTGGCTAATTTCATATTCGCTACCTGGTGAACATGGCCAATAAAATCTATCACTATCGTACTTTGCTATCGATTGAGGTATCAAATCGTAGAAAATAGTTTTGTAAGTAGCCATCAATTTGGCGGAATCTGTTCGGTTTATTTGATACTTTTCTTTCCATATTCTACGAAACCAAGTTTCCATGTTTTCATTGTTGCCACACCACAATGCAATACTAGGATGCTGCCTAAGCCGCTTCACATTGTAGTCAAACTCGGTCTTCATATTATCTAAATGCTCCTTGTTTCCGGGCGACATGGCACAAGCAAACATAAAATCTTGCCAAATTAATATGCCGTTTTCATCGCACAAATCGTAGAAACGGTCGTCTTCATACACCGCTCCTCCCCACACCCGCAGCATATTCATGTTGGCACCTTTTGTTGCTTTTATTATAGCCCCATAGCGCTCGCTGCTCACGCGGGGTATCAAATTGTCGGACGGGATGTAGTTCGACCCTTTCATGAAAACATCTACCCCATTAAGTCTTATTTTAAATGTTTTGCCTGGAAATTCATCTTTCTCTTGCACCACTTCAATCGTTCTCACGCCTAACTTTTTCAGCTGCTTATCTATTGGTTTATTATCTACAGAAATACTTGAAGTAATGGTGTATATGGGCTGTGCACCAAGCCCGTTGCTCCACCAAAGGCGCGGATTGGCTATTTTAAATTCGGATTTAATTTCATTTTTACCTTGTGTCAGCGTTAGTTGCTGTGTTTTGACTGCTTTTCCATTTACCAATATTTCCAACACTGCTTTCGCTTCGCTTGCTGCTATTACTTCTATTTGCGAAGAATATGAAGCTTCACTTTTAGTCAATTTTTTCAATTGGTGAAATGATTCTACTACTCTTGCCATATGCCAAGTTCGCAAATATACGGGTCGCCAAATACCTGAGGTTACTATGCGAGGCCCCCAATCCCAACCGAAGTGAAATGGAGCTTTTCGGCTAAAAACACTATGCCTCTGCTTGTATTGAGGATCATATTCATTTACGGCAGGCACGTAGTAGGGATGATTTTCGGCTTTAAAAAGATTTACTCTGCTTGGCGATCTGAAATAAACTCTTAGTTCGTTGGTACCTTTCTTCAAAGCCTCCTTTACACCAACATCGTAACCCACAAACATGTTTTCCGCGGACAAGATCAACTTACCATTCAGAAAAACATCGCCATAAGTGTCTAAGCCTTCAAATACCAAGTCTATTTTATCGTTTTTCAACAGGGCTTCATCTACTAAAAAAGTTGTTTTATATTCCCAATCTGTTTTTTCGATCCAGACTTGTTTGAATTCATTGTCGCCATAAAAGGGGTTTTCGATTTTATTATTGGTAATCAAATCTTGGTGCACGGTGCCGGGAACAGTAGCTGGAAGCCACTCATTTTTTCTGCCTTCCGAAAATTGCCAACCATTAATGGGAATAATGCCAGCGAAAAGCCCTTGGCATGTACTTAAAATAATAAATGCTGGTAGGCAAAGTTTGTTTATTTTCATTGCAATGCTTTTAGATGGGGTAAAATTAGAAATAAAATCGTTTGAATAATCCCTTTTAAATTTTCATGAATTATACTTTTTTGTTCATGCAATTGCAATTGTTAATTCTTAGTTGTGATAATTCACGCGAATGAATGCCATTCATAGCCCTTGGCTAATCCCAGGGGTATTTGCAAATAATTTGAGCAATATTCCTTTTCAAAAATTTTCCTATTCTCGAAAAACATTATCTTTAGCTCCACCATAATGTACTGAGAATGAAGCTACGATTATTTATAGTAAATATCCTCCTGCAAATTTCACTAGCCAATTATGCCCAGAAAGGCGAATATCACCTTACCCATTACCATCCTGACAAAGAAATAGAAAATGAGAATTTTGCTGCCGTGCAAGACGAATACGGCCAGATGCAGTTTGCCAATACAAAAGGGATATTAAAGTTCGATGGCCGATATTGGTTGCTCAACAAAACGCCAAGCACAGTTCTTTCTTTAGCCAGCGATAAAAAAACAGGGATTATTTATGTTGGTTGCCTCGATGATTTCGGATATGTTTCTAAAGACGAAAGCGGCAACGAAATTTATAATTCTATTCAGAGGTCAGAAGATAAACTCATTTCCATCTCTAAAATTGTAAATACAGATCAATATGTATACTTCCAAGGCATAAATGTGCTTTTCCAATATTCAAAAAATAAAAATAAAATAACCAAGCAATGGGGAAATAGTAAAGATTGGGATTTCGAGATATTCAAATGCAAAGATGAATTGTATATTTCAGATAAGGCCAAAGGAATATTTGTAGTGAATAAAGATAAACTGAAATGGCTGCGTACCAATATTAGGACGAACGAAAAAATAGTATTTGCTCCGCCCATTGATGCCCAATCTGTATTTGTAGGCACGGATTCCAACCAGTACTATCTTTTCAACGGGAAAATTTTCAAAAACATAAAATTGAAAGATGCTGAATACCTAAAAAAATCAGTAATTGTAGATGCTATATGGGCGAGAGAGGACTTAGTGATTATTGCCACCAATAAGGGAGGCTGTGTACTTGTAAACCCTAGAACAGGAACAACCATCTCCATTATAAATTATTATAGTGGCCTTCCCGACAATGAGATCTTTGCCATTGGGCGCGACAAACAATCAGGGATTTGGATTGCCCATGAGTACGGACTCACCAGATTAAACTATACTTTGCCTTTTAGGTGCTATTCCAATTATCCTGGTTTGCATGGCAATATCACAGGAGCAATTTCTTTCAACGAAAACTTATATGTATCTACAAACGAAGGGGTGTATTATCTGCACGAAATCAGAGATTACAAAGAAGTAACTAAATATGTAGCAATTAAGCCTTCAAAAAGAGACAAACGAAAGCAAGAAAGAGCAGATAGAAATGATATAATTAAAAATAAAATAAAATCGGTATTCTCATTTGGCAAAAAGGAAACCGATACAAAAAAGACACAAAAACTCTCGAAGGCTAAAGTGCAACCCAAAAAAGAGGTAGTAAGTAAATCCAACACAAAAAAACCTAATAGTGAAAAAACAAAAAAGACAGCTGACAAGAAAGGAATAAGTGCCAAAACAAGTGCAAAAAAGGGAAAAGAGAGAAAAACGATAGCGAGGAATGAAAAAGGTAATGACGTTGTAAAAGCAGTTACAAATTTTGAACTAGAATCTGTAAAATATGCCTACAAAAAAATAAAAGGGATAGATGGTAAATGCAGTCAGATGATTCGTGTAGGTAATACTATTTTAGTAGCGACTAACAATGGCCTCTTTTTAGTGCAAGACAGCAGTGCGGCCAAACTTATACCCGATGCCATCTCTTACTTGTGTTTGTCAAATGACAAAAAACATTTTTTTGCCGGCACTGACGATAAAAAACTGCTTACTTATAAATACAATGGACAGAAATGGGAGCTTGAATACAGCATTGCTGACCTGCCTGAAAATATTTTCAATATTGCGGAAGATAACCCTGGAAACCTTTGGGTAAGCTTCAGCAGCAGCATTATCAAATATAATTCTTCATTTGACAATGCAGATACTTTAAAATTGAATAATTCATTTTCCGATGATATAAATTTACTTAATGCACGCAAAAATGTGTTCGCATTTATTGGAGACAATGTATATAAACTTGACCCAGGTAGCGATACATTGATAAAAGAAAAACTAATTGAATCGATAGAAGGAAATACCATGCGTTTGATCCATTGTGAAAACAATATGCTGTGGTATAACAACGGGCAGGAATGGAACCAGCTTTCTGATATTCCCGAGGGGAATAAAAACTTTTCTTATTTAAAGCTAATGAAAGATATTCAGAAAGTATTTTACGACCAAGATAAGCAACGTTGTTGGATTGTGACAAAAGACAACCAACTCTACACGCTTGATCTCAATTCAAAAACAAATGTGCAAAGTGCTTCAAATATTTTCCTACGCAATGTAAGCGACAATGAAGGCCACCAACTCCAAATCAACAAAATAAGCCTTAACCAAAACTCAAGCAATGTCTCCTTTTCATTTATATCTCCGGAATATCTAGACAATGAATCGCAGCTTTACAGTTATAAACTTAATGGCTATGCCGAAAGTTGGTCAGCGTGGAGCACTGACAACAAGGTGACTTTCGGCTACCTGCCTAGTGGAAATTATGCACTCGTGGTGCGTACAAAAAACGCCCTGAATCAAATAAATGAAGGGAAGCCACTTGAATTTAGGGTAAATCCCCCCTATTGGCAAGAATGGTGGTTTTATATGGCAGAATTTATCTTTTTTGGTACATTACTTTATCTTTCTATTTGGCTCAATACTTCAGGACAGAAAAATCAGTGGATCACCAAAGGCCTTACCTTTCTGACCATAGTCTTGATGATTGAATTTGTAAACACGGTTTTCGAATCTTTCCTCAATGTAAAAGATTCACCTGTTTTCAGTTTTCTATTGCAGGTATTGCTTGCGATAATGATTATCCCTTTTGAGCGGATATTATCTAAGATCATCACGCAAAATCCCAAAGAAATACTTACGAAAGTAAAAACGAGATTAAGTAGAAGCAAGCTTATGCGAAAAAAGAAAACAAACAGAGAGGAAGAACTGTGAAATAGTCATTTTGATTTTCAGTATATCCAAACTAAGGTATTATAAAAAAAAAAACTCAATCTTAAGCCAAGGGCTACACAAAGGTATCAAATATTGATGGGTTCAATATGGCGGAATTCAGCCCGTCTTAATACTAAGCTATTTGCGAGAGAAGTTCGAAATTTCTTTTCAATTAAAATCTTAGAACTCCCACAAACCTAATTACCTTTCATTTATTGACCTACCAATTTTTGATATTCAGCAGCAGACATTAATTTTTCTAAGTCAGCTTGGTTTTCCAAAGCTATTTTTACTATCCAGCCGCCTTCGTAAGGTGCATTGTTTACCAATTCTGGCTTTGAGTTTAGCTCACTGTTTACTTCCAATATTTTTCCTGAAACAGGCAGAAACAAATCTGAAACCGTTTTTACTGCTTCCACACTTCCAAATATTTCAAATTGCTTTACCGATTGCCCCACTGTGTTTATATCTACAAACACAATATCACCAAGTTCGCTTTGGGCAAATTCGGTAATGCCGATTACGGCCTCGTTGCCTGTTACTTTTATCCACTCGTGGTCTTTTGAATATTTTAATTCGGAAGGGAAATTCATCGTTATATTGTTTTTTGTACAAAGAACAGAAAGTTTAGAGAATGTTCACAAGGCATTATCAATTTTTTTTTTAGTTCTTTGTTGATGTGTTTTTCAGCACTATAGCGTATGCACCCTTCCGAATACATTGCAGATATCAGGTTTTCAATGGCTTACGTCATGCCTGAGTGTGTGCTGCTTATCATGTTTATTTTATTGATTATAGTCGGAATTTCCTTCAAAACCCGAAGCGGAATACTTATTCCCACACTTTTTTTTATTGGAATATGTATTGAGCTTTACTATTTGTTGCAACAATATCGTTTCAATACCAAGATAATGCTCTTTTCAGGAGCATTGAGTTTGAATGCCAGAGTTATATACCTGAAAGTACTATTTGCCGTTTGCGGGTTATTAACTGTGTTTTTCAAACAATTATCCAACAAAAGAGAAAAGCCTGCCGAATTTTATTCGCTAGTAACCGCCATCATTTTTGGGGCAAATCTGATGGTATTAGCCAGCAATTTTTTGATTGCCTTTTTAGGGTTGGAAATCATTTCTGTGGCATCATATATATTGGTGGCTTTGCCTAATGAAAAGCGAAGTGCGGAAGCCTCAGTAAAATATTTATTATATGGCATGTTTGCTTCTGCCATTATGCTTTATGGTATTTCATTGTTATTTGGGTTTACTGGTTCGGTCGACTTTCTCACACCCGATTTCTCTCAGAAACTTGCCCAGGTGGCACCAGAAGCTGTTACGCTTGCTTTTATAATGGTAATGGCAGGTGTATTATTCAAAATTTCAGTTTTCCCTTTTCACTTTTGGGTGGCAGATGTATACGAAAGCACGCCCATGGCTACAGTAGCTTTTTTCAGTACTTGCAGCAAGCTTGCCGGGTTTGGATTTTTGCTCAATTTTCTTCCTATCATATGGCAATATGATTTCAAAAGCTATGTAGAATGGTTTAGCCCCGAATATTTGATTGGATTTTGTGCTGTAACCAGCATTGGCGTTGGCAATCTGATGGCTTTAACTCAAAAAAATGCGAAGCGGATGTTGGCATATTCAGCCATTGCTCATTCTGGGTTTATTTTACTGCCATTGACAAGCTTCGAAAATCAGGCTCATGAATCGGTACTATATTATATGGCAGCTTATGTATTTATTAGTTTCGCTTCTTTTTTTGCTATAGATAAAATAATAAAAGTAGCTGGTAATGAAGAAATTGAATCTTTTAGTGGACTTGGAATTTCGTTTCCTGCCTTGGGTATAGCTGCTATTATTTGTATGATTGCTCTTACAGGTTTGCCACCCACCACAGGATTTTTTGCCAAATTCTACATTTTTAGTGCAATATGGGATAGCTATACATTAGAGCAAGAGCGGATTTTCCTTTACATTTTTCTTTTCGGATTATCAAATACTGTGCTTGGGCTATTTTACTATCTCAAAATTCCATATTTCATGTTTTTGAAACGAGGAAATGAGGTTTCGAAATCTATATTATCTACAGCAGAATATTTTTATTTGGTTTTTTTGACTGTTTCTGTTCTGCTATTTTTCTTTTTACCTGATTGGCTGAAAATGTAAATATTCGGTATATAAGCTTCTTGATAATAATGTTTTAAATTATGCTGGTGGAAATAAAAAAAGAAAGTATCATTTGGTAAAAAAAATAAATCGAAAATAAATTCTGAAACAAAAAGTATAACTGCCTCATAACCAGATAAATATTAATAGTTTTATAAAAAATAAATGCTTTCAACTGTTGAATAAAGAGCAGAAAAAAATCACTTATTAAAATTTTAAAAAGTGCTTAAACCTTGGAATTTTTAAACCATGCGTGTACTATTGATAGAAGACGAGCCTGATTTGGCTTCGTTTATTAAAAAAGGGCTCAAAAGTCAGTCTCACGAAATCGACTTGGCTTTTGATGGAAAAGTGGGCAAATCGTTTTTTGAACGCACCCTTTACGACATTGCGATTGTAGATATTAATATTCCTTATATCAATGGGTTTGAACTGTGCAAAATATTCAAAAGCCATGAACCTAAAGTGCCGATTCTGCTATTAACCGCACTCGATAGTATAGACGATAAAACTGAAGGTTTCAACTCTGGTGCTGATGATTATTTGGTGAAACCATTTGAATTTCAGGAACTTATACTCCGCATAGCCGCTCTGAATAAAAGGCAGCAGCTCAACTACAATCCATATAAAGATACAATTAAGATTGCTGATTTGGAAATGAACACCCATATCAAAACGGTGACTCGGGCAGGAGAATTGATTGAATTAACCTCAAAAGAATTTTCTCTTTTGGAATATTTAATGCGAAACCAAGGTAAAATTGTGTCGAGAGTAGAAATTTCAGAGAAAGTCTGGGAGATAAATTTCGATACCAACACCAATATTATTGATGTGTATGTAAACTATCTACGCAATAAAATAGACAAGAAATACACCCCAAAATTAATTCATACTGTGGTTGGTATGGGCTATGTGCTTCGCAATCAATAAAAAACTATGTCTATTCGGCTAAGGATTATTCTGAGTTTCAGCTTGTTTTGTTTGATACTGTCTGGCACACTTTCGTTGTACATTTATTTTTATTCAGCAGGCTATAGAAAAGAAGTTTTTGAAAACAGCCTCTATTTAAAATCAAAGCAAATCGCATTCCTTTATACCAACACATCCAATGCCGATCAGCTTGATAAAATTTTGTCTAATTCAGATATTATCAATCTATACGATGAAAAAATATATATTATTCTTCAAGATTCTACACTTATATATACAAATACCGATGCAGATACGGCAAGTACTCAACAATTGGAGCTTTTAAACCAATATGCAAACTTAGATACCAACTATATTTATATTGATAGCATTGGTTACGAAACGGTAATTACCAATTTTAAAGCACGTAAAAGTTCGTATTTGCTTATCAACAAAGCAGTTGATTTTATGGGATACGATAAAATCAAAAACCTGAAATCAATACTGATTTTGGGCAATACATTTTCATTTTTCTTGTCACTTTTTTTCGCTATACTCTTTTCAGACAGCATTATCGATCCTTTAAAAAAAATTATTCGTGAGGTAAATGCTGTAGAAGGCAATGATTTGGAAAAGAGGATTGAGGTGGGCAATGGGCATGATGAACTAGCTCAGCTATCAATCAATTTCAACCATATGCTTGAGCGAATGCAACAAGTGTTTTTGAACCAGAAAAATTTTATTTCACATGCTTCGCATGAACTGCGAACACCATTAAGCAATATAATGGCAAATCTCGAAACTACTTTGCTATCTGAGAAAGATATAAAATCGACTCACAAGCAGATAAAAGCTTCGATCTACCAGTTAAAACATTGTATCGAACTCACCAACGGATTGCTACAATTGGCCTATATTAATAAAGAGTTACCTATTAATTTTGAAAAGATAAGGGTTGAGGAGTTAATACTTGAAGAAATGAGCTTGTTGAAAAGTAAATTTAAAACGCAAAAATTATCATTTGAGATAAAATATTTAATTGAGAACGAACAGAATCCTATTGAGGTAATGGGAAATCAAAGCCTTCTTTCCACCTGTTTGAGGAATATTTTAGAGAATGCAAGTAAATATTCTAACCGAGCGAGCATCTCAATAATTATACTTAAAAATACAAATGATTGTGTAATTGAAATCGCAGATAAAGGAATCGGCATTCCAGATACTGATATTTCACATTTATTTGAGCCCCTATATCGAGGCTCTAATACCCACAAATTTCAAGGTTTTGGCTTGGGTTTATCGCTTGCCTTCCGCATAATACAGCTTCACAAAGGCCAGTTGGCAGTTTCTTCGGTGCTAGAAAAAGGCACAGTTGTAAAAATAAACTTGCCTATTAATGCAGATTAGAAAAATTCTAATGCAAGCCTAATCTCATTCTAATGTACACTACTTAATATTGGATGTACTTAAACAAATTTGCGTAATGAAAAAAATAATTCTAAGTGCCGTTATCGTAGGACTTGCGATTGCCGCTCAAGCACAAACAAAACCAAAACCTACTACTGTTGGTGTAAATTTTGCAGTTGCCCCACCAAAAACTTCAACTGGAGTTAACTTGGTTGCTGCTCCTCCAAAAACTTCAACAGGAGTTAACTTGGTTGCTGCTCCACCAAAAACTTCTACTGGTGTAAATTTTGCTGCTGCCCCTCCAAAAACTTCTACTGGTGTAAATTTTGCTGCTACTCCACCAAAAACTTCAACAGGAGTTAATTTAGTGTCTGCTCCGCCAAAAACTTCAACAGGAGTTAATTTAGTGTCTGCTCCGCCAAAAACTTCAACAGGAGTTAATTT
>CAZMFZ010000015.1:30199-41898 GCA_964565665.1 uncultured Bifidobacteriaceae bacterium
CCAAAAACTTCAACAGGAGTTAATTTGAGTGTTGCTCCACCAAAAACTTCAACAGGAGTTAATTTGAGTGTTGCTCCACCAAAAACTTCAACAGGTGTTAATTTGAGTGTTGCTCCACCAAAAACTTCAACAGGTGTAAATTTCATCAGCTTAAGATAATCAATTATTGAACCTTGCCTATAAAAACCTCATTGCTAAATTGGCAATGAGGTTTTTTTGTTAACAAGCCTTTCCTTTTCACTTTGATTTTTCCTCTCAATTCTCATTTATATTTCTCTCAATTCTCATTTCGCATTAATTGCTTAATTTTGCAGGCTAATTATTAAAGTGCAAATCTGATAGTGAAATACCCAGAATACAAATCCGCCAATTACCCTGAAATAGCCGAAAGAATACTGAATTTTTGGAATGAAAACCAAATTTTTAAAAAATCTATAAATAAAGATAGTCCCAAAGGTTCATTTGTTTTTTACGAAGGTCCGCCTTCCGCTAATGGTACACCTGGTATTCACCACGTGATGGCTCGAACCATCAAAGATATTTTTTGCAGATATAAAACCATGCAAGGCTTTAAAGTAGATAGAAAAGGCGGCTGGGATACACATGGTTTGCCCGTAGAATTGCAAGTAGAAAAAGAAATTGGCGAAGAACTAGGCATTAAATTCACCAAAGATGACATCGGCAAAATAGTAACAGTAGAGCAATACAATCAAAAATGCCGCGAAACCGTGATGCGTTTCAAAGCCGAATGGGACGACCTGACAGAAAAAATGGGCTATTGGGTGGATTTAGACAATCCATACATTACTTATGAAAACAGCTATATTGAAAGCTGTTGGTTTTTACTCAAGGAGCTTTATAAGAAAGACTTATTGTACAAAGGCTTTACAATTCAACCTTATTCTCCTGCTGCTGGCACAGGATTAAGTTCGCATGAATTGAACCAGCCCGGCTGCTATAAAATGGTGAAAGACACCTCGATTGTGGCGCAGTTTAAAGTGAAACGAAATGCGAAATCTGAGAAACTTTTTGCCAATTTGAGTAGTGCAAGCAAAGCTTATTCACATCGTGAATTATTAAAATCAATCAATGACCCAGAGGTTACAGACACGGCTACTAATATTCAATGGAATGATATTTTTATTCTTGCATGGACAACCACACCTTGGACACTGCCTTCCAATTCTGCACTGGCCGTAGGCGAAAACATCACTTATATAAAAGTAAAAACTTATAATCCCTACACTTTCCTGCCTGTAGTAGTGCTGTTGGCAAAGGATTTATTAGAGAAATATTTCCACCCAAAATCAGCTGAAATTCCGGTAGAGAGCTATAATGCAGGCGATAAAGTAACCCCATATCAATTGCTGGAAGAGTATAAGGGAAAGGATTTGATTGGGATAGAATATGAGCAACTGATGTCGTACGTCACCCCTTCTCTGAAGGGGCAGGGGCAGGGGGATGAGGTTTCAAAGGGGGCAGCTTTTAGAGTTATCGCTGGTGATTTTGTTTCTACGGAAGACGGAACCGGAATAGTTCATATCGCCCCCACTTTTGGTGCAGACGATGCCCGTGTTGCCAAGCAAGCAGGCATTCCATCCATCACCGTGCTGGATGAAAATGGCAAAGAAATGCCTCTGGTAGATAAAAAAGGGCGTTTTGTGAAGGAGGTTTCTGATTTTGCATTTATGTATGTAAAAAATTATGAAGACAAAGACGAAAGCGACCCCAATTATAAGTCGACTGATGTTCTCATTTCCATCAAACTAAAAACTGAAAACAAGGCCTTCAAAGTAGAAAAACACGAACACAGTTATCCCCATTGTTGGAGAACAGATAAACCCGTTTTGTATTATCCGCTCGATAGTTGGTTTATCAAAACTACTGCTTACAAAGACCGAATGGTGGAACTCAATAAAACCATCAACTGGAAACCAGAAAGCACTGGAACCGGCAGGTTTGGCAATTGGCTTGAAAACCTGGTAGATTGGAATTTGAGCCGTTCCCGCTATTGGGGCACCCCTTTGCCAATTTGGGTGAGCGAAGATGAAAAGGAGATAAAGTGTATTGGTAGTGTTGAGGAACTGAAATTTGAAATAGAAAAAGCTAAAAAATCAGGTTTAGAAACTTTTGACCCATTCAACCTCACCCCTAGCCCCTCTCCTACTGAGAGGGGAACAGAGCCTTCCTTTGCAACAACATCTCCAGAAAAATGGAAATATTTAAAAGAGTATGCCAGAGCGAATAGAAAAGATCAAACAACGGCCGAAGCTGTTTTATGGCAAAAGCTTAGAGACAACAATTTAGGTGTTAAATTCAGAAGGCAACACGCCATTGATGATTTCATTGTAGATTTTGTACAAATTGATTCTAGGTTGGTGATTGAAGTTGATGGTGAAATTCACAATGAAAAAGATCAAAAATTATATGATGAATATAGAACTCAGTATTTAAAATATTTGGGTTTCAATGAGCTAAGGTTTACAAATGATGAGATTGTAAAAGACACTAAAAGCGTTTTAAAAAAAATACAGTCCGCATTGTCGTCACCCCTCTCAGTAGGAGAGGGGAAGGGGGTGAGGTTAAAAGAAAACAAGAAAGAGTTCGATCTTCACCGCCCCTATGTTGACAATATTATTCTTGTTTCAGACTCGGGCAAGCCAATGTATCGCCAACCCGACTTAATTGACGTGTGGTTCGATTCGGGTGCGATGCCATATGCGCAATGGAACTACCCATTTTCAAAAGAAACTTTGAGTGGCCTTTTCCCAGCTGACTTCATCTCCGAAGGTGTAGACCAAACTCGTGGTTGGTTCTTCACCCTCCATGCACTTTCAACTATGTTATTTGATAGTGTTGCCTTCAAAAATGTAGTCTCTACGGGATTGGTACTGGATAAAAACGGGGAAAAAATGTCGAAACGAAAAGGCAATGTCGTAAATCCATTTACAACCTTAGAAAAATACGGCCCTGATGCCACACGTTGGTATATGATTTCTAATTCTAATCCTTGGGACAACCTGAAATTTGATTCTGATGGCATAGGTGACACCCAACGCAAGTTTTTCGGCACACTACATAATACTTACAATTTCTTTGCCTTATATGCAAATTTGGAAAGCCCCATAACCCCAGAAGGGGACTTTACCCTTACCTCAGGGGAAGAAAAGGGTGGTTTTAGGGATATTGAAGCCCCCTTCGGGGGTTTGGGGGCTTTGACTGAGGCTGATAAATGGATATTGTCTAAACTCAATTCATTGATAGGAACAGTTGGCGAAGCCTACGAAAAATACGAACCTACCCTTGCAACAAGAGCCATCACCGATTTTGTTTGTGATGACCTGAGCAATTGGTATGTGCGCCTAAACCGCAAACGTTTTTGGAAGGGAGAGTTGAATGAAGACAAAAAAGCCGCTTACGATACCCTTTATACTTGTTTGGTTACAGTTTGCCAGTTGGCTGCTCCAGTTGCACCATTTTATACAGAAGAATTGTATAGAAATTTAATTCCCAAAACAGTAAAAGAAAGCCCCCAAATCCCCGAAGGAGGATTAAAAACTCTCGAAATCGACAATACTGATAAAATTGAGAAACTATCAAAAGCCCATTTCGGGGGTTCGGGGGCTTCTGTGCACCTTTCTACATTTCCAAAAGTCAATAACAAATTGATTGACAAAGACTTAGAGGCAAGAATGGCATTGGCTCAACAAATTACTTCACTGGTTCACTCCATACGTAAAAATCATAATTTGAGGGTTCGATTACCCTTGCAAAAAGTGCTTGTTCCTATATTGAGTGCAAACACAAAAACTCAAATAGCTGCCGTTGCCGATTTGATAATAAATGAGGTTAATGTGAAAGCGGTAGAATATTTGGAAGATACTTCAGGCATTTTGAAGAAAAAGGCCAAGCCCAATTTCCAAACTTTAGGGAAAGCTTATGGTAAATTTTTAAAAGACATTTCAGCACGCATTTCTGAATTGACACAAGAAGAAATAGCAGCCATTGAAAAAGGAATTCCCTTAGATTTTGCAGTGAATGACACACTTATTTCGCTCTCGGCATCCGATTTGCTTATTTCTACGGAAGATATTCCAGGCTGGGCTGTGGCCACAGATGGTGAAATCACCGTAGCTCTAGACATTCACATTACGGAAGATTTAAAGAAAGAAGGCATAGCCAGAGACTTTGTAAATCGTGTGCAAAATTTCAGAAAAGACAATGGATTTGAGGTGACTGATAAAATCAAAATTGTAGTTGAAAAGAAGGATGAATTAATAGATTCTGCTTTGCTTGCCAACAAGGAATATATATGTGTGGAAACGCAGTCTATTATTTTAACATTGCAAGATATTATTTCAGAAGGCACTACGTTTGATATGGAAGATTTCGAATTAAAGGTAAAAATTGAAAGGTAAAAATTATTCTGACCTTACAAGTTTTGAAAACTTGAAATACATTAATGAAAAGCTTTTTCAATATTATTTTCCCGATATGGGAACTTTTTTCATATGTTTGATAAAATAATTGAGGGTAATTGCAAAAAAAATACTGAGAGATTTTGGGGATAAGCATGCTGATTGTGAACAACAATTAAAATCTTGGTATCAAGAAGCTGAAAAAAGTGAGTGGAAGAATTTACATGATATAAAGAATGTATACCCTTCTGCAAGCGTTATTGGAGACAACCGATTTGTTTTTAACATCAATGGAAATAAATACAGATTAATAGTAAAGATAAATTTTATTTACAAAATGGTGTGGATTCGATTTATTGGTACTCATACAGAATACGATAAAATTAATGTCTCCAAAATTTGAATAACTATGGATATAAAACCAATTAAATCTGAACAAGACTATCAAATGGCTTTAGAAAGGCTTGAAGTTATTTTTGACGCAATAGGAAATTCAAAAGAAGGAGATGAACTGGAAGTGTTAGGCATATTAATAGACCAATATGAAAAAGCACATTTCCCTATTGGCTTGCCCAATCCAATAGATGCCATCAAATTCAGGATGGAACAAATGAGTTATTCACAAACAGATTTGGCAAATGTAATTGGATTAAAAAGCCGTGCAAGTGAAATTCTAAATAGAAAAAGAAAATTATCTCTTGAGATGATAAGACAACTTCACGATAAATTAAACATCCCTACTGATGTGTTGATACAAGTTTATTAATGTAAAATTCAATGTCATTAACTTAAGGATTAATTCGTTAGAGTAAGCCTCCATTTATTGCCGTTGGTTTAAACCAACGGCAATAAATGGAAAAGGAATATCTCAAGTTAATGAAATTAATATAAAATTTGTTTCTTCAAATAATAAAACCAAAATCATTTACAATTCAAATTTCGATTGAGAATAACACATTTGAAATATTTTAAATACAATCCCATGAAAAACTTGACCACCATTATTTTTTTTGCAGCTATTCACCTATGCCATGCTCAATCTGAAAAGCGAATAAAACCTGATATAAAATCTGCGGTTTTGTATTTCAATCAGGCTTCTATACATGCCGAAGCTAGGTTTGAAGTAGAAGCAGGGCAGAATAAAATTGTGCTGGTGGGGTTGCCCAATAATCTTTCGCAAGATGCTATTCAACTCAAGCCCAAAGGAGACATTACTATTCAGGAAGTATATTTCAGAAATAATACAGGCAGATTGCCTTCAAAAACTAAAGAATTGTCTTTATTGGAAGACAGCCTGAGCCATTACCAAAGCGAATCTGATTCCATAAATAATTTTATTGAGGCATTGCAAATAGAACAAAAATTGATTGTGAGCAATATGCAAATCAAAGGCGAAAACACAGGCGTGAAAGCAATTGAATTGGAAGATATTGCTGACTTTTACAGAGAAAGACTGCCTCAAATTAGTAATTTGATAAATAAATTAGCTAAGAAAAGAGAAAAAATAAATGAAAAGCTAGCTCGATTGCGAGCCAAAGTAGTTCCGCTTCAAAATGATAGAAATAAATTGACAGGTGAATTGGTAGCCATTGTAAATGCAAATGCAAAAGTGCCGGCCGTATTTGATTTGAGTTTTATTAGTTATGAAGCTGGTTGGCAACCCACTTATGATTGGAAAATTAAATCTGTAAAAGAGCCACTTTCCTTAGTTTACAAAGCTTCAGCATTTCAACACACCGGGCAAGATTGGAATCATATAAAGCTTTCATTTAGCACTTCTCAACCCAGCAATATTTCAAATTTGCCTGTGTTGCCCGATTGGCGATTATCGTTCGATTACCCCAAACCTATTATGCTCTATGGGGATATGAAACGGAAATCTGCTGCTGCACCTGCTCGAGCGGAAGAAGAAATAACAATGGAAGTAAGTGCTGATTTCTCAAATGTGCAAGAAACCAACTTATTTTCAGGTACGATTTTAGAATATGCACTCAATACGCCTGTAAACTTGCCAACTGATTCTATTTCTCATTCTTTTGAACTAAAATCTGCAACCGTAAATGCGGAATACAAATTCATTGCTGTTCCAAAATTACAATCCGAAGTATTTGTAACTGCCTATATCTCTGCGTGGGAAAGTCTAAATTTAGTTCCCTCACAAACTTCTGTGTATGTAGAAAATGCCTTTATCGGCAATTCATATATTGACCCTAATGCTACGGGCGATACCCTCAAAATTCCACTTTTTACTGATAAAAATATTGTGGTTACGCGTGCTTTGCTCACCGATTTATCCTCTAGAAAATTTATTGGAACCAATACAAAACAAGAGTTTGGCTTTCTTATTACTTTGAAAAACAACAATAAGGAATCTGTAGATTTGGTATTGCAGGATCAAATTCCAGTATCAAACGATGGTCAAATTGAAGTTGAATACGCAAATGAAACCAATGCCGATTGGAACAAATCTACTGGAAAACTGGAATGGAAGCTTAATCTAGGCCCTACTGAGTCTAAAAAAATTATGCTGAAATATTCGGTGAAATACCCGAAAGACAAGAGAGTGAGAGGTTTGTAGTATCCTTATTATGGTTGTTTTCATCCATAATAAGGATACTATTTGATCAATTAAACAAGTTTTCTATATCGCTTCTGCCTAATTTTTTGAAAAAGCCACTTTCTACACTTATCAGTTCGCTTACCAAGTCTGTCTTTTTTTCCTGCAACTGCAATATTTTTTCTTCTACCGTGTCTTTGCATATCATTTTATAGGCAAATACTTTTTTCTTCTGCCCTATGCGGTGCGTTCTGTCTATGGCTTGTTGTTCTACCGCAGGGTTCCACAAAGGATCAACCAAATATACATAATCGGCTTCGGTTAGGTTTATGCCCACTCCACCAGCTTTTAGGCTCATCAGAAAAACTTTGGTATGGCTGCTTTCCTGGAAATTTTTTACCCTTTCTTTTCTATCGATAGTTTGCCCATCTAGGTATTCGTAGCTGATGTGCATTTTCTCTAATTCACCTTTTATCAAATCGAGCATTTTCAGAAACTGGCTGAATACCAGTATTTTATGGTCGCCCGCATTCTCGGCTATTTCTCGTGTTATCTCATCAAGTTTTACAGATGCCATAATCGGCCTCTTCAGCCAATAAAGCAGGACTGTCGCATATTTGGCGGAGCTTCATCAGACCCTCTAGTATCAAAAATCCCGATTTACCTAAGCCTTCTGCATCTACTTTTCCCAAAATAGCCTGCCTGTATTTGTTTTTATAGGTTTCATATACTTTTCGCTGGGCAGTGTCCATTTCGCAATATATTATACTTTCCACTTTATCGGGCAAGTCTTTAGCCACTTCAGCCTTGGTTCTTTTCAGTAAAAACGGATAAATAAGTTTTCGAAGTTCGGCTGCTTTTTCTTGATCTCTATACTTATCTATTGCATTGGCATATTCATTCTTAAAAAATTCTTCGCTTCCAAGCAAGCCCGGATTTAGAAAATCTATTTAGGAATATAGATCAAAAGTATTGTTTTCGACAGGTGTGCCCGTCATAGAAATGCGGTTGGTTGCATTCAACTGCTTCACAGATTTTGAAATAATTGACGATGGATTTTTTATCGCTTGTGCTTCATCTAAAATGATATAGTGAAATTTGAAATCTATTAACTTATCAATATCAGACCTCACCATTCCGTAGGTACTTCCAATGAAATTAAATCTTTATCGCCTTTTATTAGCTTTACTTTTTTATTTTTAAGCAATTCGGAG
Organism: uncultured Bifidobacteriaceae bacterium; assembly: GCA_964565665.1. Taxonomy (GTDB): domain Bacteria; phylum Bacteroidota; class Bacteroidia; order Cytophagales; family UBA9547; genus CAZMFZ01. Next base: position 38,389 of record CAZMFZ010000015.1, read on the forward strand.
GCCTGTTTCCATATTTCTTTGGAGCTTGCTTGCAGCAGCTTCCAATCCTCCATTTTTGAAAATGCAATGGCAGTGTTTGTTTGATCGTAGCTTTCCTCATGCTTTGGCTTCATTGACTTACTCACGGCTGATGTTTTGGTGTTTGGGGTGTAAACGCCATCCAATATACCATCTACTACTATTAAAGCGGCCACCTATGCTTGCACATTCCTCCCCAATCAAATGGGCAGCTACAATCCGTTTTTAGGTTCTCAGGGGTTTTATAATTTTGAATTATGGTACGATACACTACCGATTTGTCACTTTCACTAGGTATTTCAAATATTATTTCCGCGTCTGTTTTTGAAGCAATTTTAGGAGGCCTTTTATTGTAAATGGTAATACCTTTGGTAATAGATTGTGAGTCACTGTTGCGTTAGACGTGCAGATTTATTTTTTTATTTTTGAAGTTCATGACAAATTATTGTAATCAACAAATATAAAAAATGGAATAATAAACTTATACAATATTATAAACCTACCAAGCCTTATACCATTCATAAGTTCTCGCTAATTAGCATCATTTTTTCATTAACTTAGTAGTTGGAATTCAAGCTTTCCGGCTATTGAAATGCTGCTAAAAAATCTTCTTAAAAGTTATATTCGCAAACTCACAAATCTCACCGCATCCAACCGTTCTTTGGTTGTACTCAGGCTGTACGAAGAATCGGATTTTGACTTATGTGCATTGGAGCATGCCGAAGGCAGTCGTGGTGCTTTCCAGATACTGGAAGAAATTATCAAAGACAAAAAGCAAATACCTCTCTGCGATTATATAGACAGCCGAGATTCAGAAATAAACCTGTTGAGTAAAAAACTTTCCAAAATACACAACAAATGCAAATTGATAGAGGAGGAACGCGGTGCAAAAGATTTGTATGTAGGCTATCCATTTGTAACAGGTAAGTTGAATGACGGCTCGATAGTGCGATGCCCATTGATTTTTTTTCCAGTAGAGTTGCAATTAATAAAGTCTACCAAAGGCAGAAATTCATGGATATTATCACCATTGGCAAATGAATTGCCATTTATTAATCGCAGTTTTTTGCTTGCTTATTCTCACTTCAATCAAGTGGCTTTGAATGAGGAAATGCTTGATTTTACTTTTGAGGAAGAATTTTCAGACAGCCTAGCTTTTAGAAATTCTTTGTACGAAATGCTGAAAACCAGTGTTTTAACGCTGAATTTCAACAGTGAAATATTTAAAAATACCCTGAAACCATTCCACAAATTTTCAAAATCGGAATTCGAATCGCAATTTGAAAATGGCATGTTGAAGCTCGAACCACATTGTGTTTTGGGTATTTTTCCACAATCTGGTTCTTATCTTGCACCCGATTATTCCGCTTGGCTTGAGCTTGCTAATGAAGAGACGGTCGAAGATTTCTACGTAGATAAAAATATTGAAGCAAAACCTGTTAAAGAAGAAAATATTCTCACTGCATTTCCGATAGATGCTTCGCAAGAACAAGCCATAGTAGCCATAAAATCAGGCAAGTCGATGGTGGTGCAAGGGCCGCCCGGAACTGGTAAATCGCAATTAATCAGCAACTTAGCCACAGATTTCGCTGCAAATGGAAAAAAAGTTTTGGTAGTTTGCCAAAAGCGAGCCGCTTTAGATGTAGTGCATCAAAGGTTGTCAAGCATTGGTTTTGGCGATTTTGTGGCGTTAGTTCACGATTTCAAAGCAGATCGAAAAAAATTGTACGATCAGCTTAATAAGCAAATCGAAAGCATTGATGATTATAAATTGCAAAATTCCACACTAAATTCCATCGTGATTGAGCGTGAATTTCTACAAACTAGTAGGGCAATTACTGAACATGTTGCCAAGCTCGACAGTTTCAAAAGTGCTTTGTACGATACCCAAACATTCGGCATCTCACCCAAAGAATTATATTTAAAATCTGACCCCAATCGCCCGTTTATCGATTACATCGATAAGGCTTCAAAATTCAACTACCACGATTTTGAAAGCTTAATACAGAAATTGTCAGCATTATTCGATTACGCTATTATTTTTGAAAACGATGCTTTTGGCTGGAAAAATAGAATCAGTTTTGCAACCCATTCTTCAGCTGATTTTAAGTCAATTCTAACTCAAATTACTGATATTCAACAGTTTACATCGGAAGCAAATTTTACCTACTATCAAATTATTCAGTTTTATGAATTGAAAAATCAGTGGCCATATTGGCTTGCAACATTGAGAAATTCAATTGGTATTGAGATAGTAGTTAATTATACCTTAGGCAAACAGAAATTTAATTTTTTTAAAGCTTTTGCCAAACTGGATGAACTGGAAAAGTTGAAAAGCACAGTATTTATTATATACGAAAACAACGAATTGGCCTTAGATTATCTTGCCAAAATAGAACTGGCCATTACTAAATATGCCAATTTTGCCACTAAACTATGGTGGAAATTCACTAACAAAGACAGTAAAATTGTTTATAAACTATTGATAGAGAGTGGATTAACTGATTCTATTGCAAATTTAGAAATACTAAAATCAAGAATTGAATCTAGCATAGAATTTACCAATACTGCAGAAGCATTGTTGAAAAGTTTGAAGCTTGATTCGAAATTAAAATTTGAATTGCACCAAAATGTAGATTTGATTTCAATAATCAGAAATAGCCTTTTTGCATCAGAGTCAACCGCGAAACACCAAGTATTTAAGGCACTACTAAGCTATGAATCAAATAAATGGCTCTTGTATTTTGAAAATTTGATTGTTCAATCGCAAGCTTTGAATTTATATATTCCACTTTGGAAAAAATATTTCAACGAAACTCAGCTTGATTTGCTTTTTGAAAATGAAAACCTACCGAAGCAATTAAGTGAGAGTTTAAATTCTCATTTTGAAAAAATAGTAGCATACGACCAATTGCTTGCAGAATTGTCAGCTTCAGAAGCCGATTTTTACTTTGCTTGTATCCACTTCCTTAGTAATGTGGCAGCTTCAAAATCTGATTTTCTTTATTTGGCACAAAACAGTCTATTTATATCGTGGCTCACTATATTGGAGCAAAATGAATCCATTTTAAAAGCCACCGATACGTTGCAATTGGCACAATTAGAAGAAAATCTTCAAGCTTTGGTATTAAAAAAGCAAAAACTGGCAATCGATATTATTCAACTTAAACTCAAAGAAAAAACATATCAAAATAATGTATTCAATCGCTTAAACAATCGCTTGACTTACAGAGAGTTGCAGCATCAACTCACCAAGAAAAAAAAGATTTGGAAGCTTAGAAAACTGATTGAGAATTTTAGTGTCGAAATTTTTGACTTGACACCAATATGGCTCGTTTCGCCCGAAACTGTGTCTGCCATTTTCCCGCTTGAGCCTTTGTTTGATCTCATTATTTTTGATGAAGCTTCGCAATGTTTCGCTGAAAAGGGCTTTCCTGCCATGTACAGAGGCAAGCAAATAGTAGTAGCAGGCGATAGCAAACAGTTGCAACC
>CAZMFZ010000016.1:0-41693 GCA_964565665.1 uncultured Bifidobacteriaceae bacterium
CTTAAATTGTTACCATTTTAGATTTTATTAGAATATAATTGATTGAATGCAAGTTGAAATTTTATTATTTATATTTTTATCATTCCAAAAAGATTTTATATAATATTTTTTAGGCTTAATATTGCCAAATAACTAAAAAACATATTGCAAATGAACTCTGAAATAAACAAATCTAAATTATTTTTAGCTGCCTGTCTTGCTTTGGTTACTACTGCAATGTCATTTGGGCTACGTGCTGGCATGATAAACCAATGGGGTGCGGAATTTAGCCTTTCAAACGAGCAATTGGGTTGGATTTCTGGCACTGCATTTTGGGGTTTTACATTGGCCATGATTTTTGGAGGCCCGCTTTGCGATATTATAGGCATGAAGAGGCTTATTTATATTGCATTCTTCGGGCATATTGTAGGCACGGTTCTCACCATCTTTGCCACAGGATATTGGTCGCTTTTCATTTCCACACTTTTTATTGGTATAGGCAATGGCATGGTTGAGGCGGCCTGCAATCCCTTGGTTGCCAGCTTATTTACCGAAAATAAAACCAAAATGCTCAACCGATTTCATGTATGGTTTCCAGGAGGGATAGTAATTGGCGGCTTGGTTGGTTACACCATGTCTAATATGGGATTTGGCTGGCAAGTGCAAGTAGCCATGATGCTGATACCTGCTTTGGCTTATGGATTTTTATTTTTGAAAGAAGCCTTGCCTGTTACAGAGCGAGTAGCTACGGGCGTAAGTACGAGCGATATGTTTAAAGCGTGTTTAAAACCCTTATTTCTAGTGATGGTGTTTTGCATGTTTATTACTGCCTCTACCGAATTAGGTACAAACCAACTGATTGATACTTTCTTGAAAGGAACAGGGGTTGCACCCATATTGATTTTGGTATATGTGAGTGGGTTAATGATGCTAGGTCGATCGTTTGCCGGGAATATTGTGCATTCGTTGTCGCCTGCGGGCATGTTGTTGTTTTCTGCAATATTCTCAACTGTTGGTTTAATTGCATTGAGCTATGCTTCGGGATTGCTGCCCACATTTGCGGCTGCTACAGTATTTGGCATAGGCATTTGCTTTTTTTGGCCTACCATGCTGGGTTTTGTATCAGAATATTTGCCCAAAACTGGAGCTCTAGGTCTTTCTATTATGGGCGGAGCAGGTATGCTGTCTGTTTCAATAGTTTTACCAGTTTTAGGTAGATTTTTAGACAACCAATCTCCTGATCTCACACTTAGATACTTCGCATTGTTACCCGCATTTTTAATATTTGCTTTTACAGGATTGTATTTCTATTCCAAAAAATTAAAGCATTCTTAAATCTCAATTAGTGATCATTAACCTAATAAACATTCCACAAAAACTATCATGACTGCAAAAACTACCAGAAGACAATTCATTGCAACTACAGCTTTAACGGCCGCTGCACTAGCCATCCCTGAATGGATGAAAGCAGAAAAAGTAAAGAATATAGGTTTGCAACTTTACACCTTGCGTGACGATATCGATAAAAATGCCTTGGCCACCATCAATGCAGTAGCCAAACAAGGATATAAAATTGTAGAAGGCTATTCCAGTGGAAAAGGGCATTTTTTTGGATACCAACCAACGGAATTTAAAAAAATAATCTCTGATTTGGGACTCCAAATGCCCAGTACTCATATTGTTACGGGGCGTAAGCAACCCGAAGCCAAAGGAACAATGATTAATTATTGGGAAGAAATAATAGAAGGTGCAAATGAAGTGGGTTGTAAATATTTGGTATGCCCATGGATACACCCCGATGAATACAAAACCCTTGACGAAGTATATGACTTGTGTGACTTTTTAAATCAAAAAGCGGCTATTGCTGCAAAATCGGGCTTGAAATTTGCCTATCATAACCATGATTTTGAGTTTCAGAACGAATTTGTAGGCAAAACCATTTACGATATTTTACTCGAACGTTGCGACCCAAAGCTCGTAAAGTTTGAAATGGACTTGTATTGGGTAGTAAAAGCCGGAAAGAACCCTTTAGATTACTTCAAAAAACACACGGGAAGATTTGCATTATGGCATGTGAAAGACATGGATAAAAAAGATAAAAATCTTAATACAGAAATTGGCAGCGGACAAATTGATTTTAAATCTATATTTCAACAAGCCAAACAATCTGGAATGGAATGTTTTTATGTAGAACAAGAAACTTACAAAATGAAACCCTTGGAATCGACAAAAATAAGTATCGACTATTTGAAGAAATTTAGTTTTTAGAAACAAGATAGTTCTACTTGATTACATAATCATTATAACTCCTATAAAACAAGCATCATTATATTAGTGTTTCTAAAATAATGGAAGCCTTAATTTTCTTTTTAATCCCACTTTTAATATATCTGGCACTTAAAATTGCCATACTCAGAGATGTAGATCAAACCGAATTGGACTTAAAAAAGCATATTGAAGGGCAAAAATTGATTGAATACGGCTTTGTAGACGAGGCACTTTCTTATTTTGAAAAGGCTGTAAAAGAAAATCCAAAATCGATGGTGGCATATGCAAAGGTGGCGTATTGCCATTTTCTACTCAAAAACTATTATCAAGCCATTTACAACTACGACAAAGCCCAAAGCCTAAGCCACGATTTGCCAGAAGTATTTCTCAATAAAGGCTTCTGCCTTTATAAAATTGATGATTTCGAAATGGCATTTAAGGAATTTAACAAAGCCGTATGGTTTTATAGAGAAAAAAATGCAGACGCATTTAGATGGAGGGCGATTACACACGATTTACTTGGAAGAAAAGAAGCCGCAAGCAAAGATTTTAAAAAAGCTAAATTACTCGAGAATTTATTGAAATCTAACCTCAGTTTTACGGATAAAATATAAGAGCTTTAATACTAGCACGGAATTGGCTATTATTTCTCATAATATTGATAAGCCCCAATATCCCAAGTAGCACCTCTTTCTTTTCCTTTTAAGTCAATGGTAAACAAATCAAGTTTGATGGCTCTTCTTCTAGCAGGGCTAAGTGAATCTATTTGAAAATTGATAAAATCTCTGTCTTCAGATATAAATTTTGGAGCCTCGTTCCAAATATTTGAAGTGTCGCTAGTCAATGCATTGTCTGTAGAGCGAACTAAATTTTTCTTAAACACATCATTAGCTCCTTTTTTGAAAATAATTTCATTGCCGCCAAATCCATTACCCCAAATGATATTATTTATCAATTCAACATTTCTGCTACCCTCTTTTACTTCCAAAGCAGCCCCAAATCGGGTAAAATCGCTTATTGTGAAAGCAAAAGAGTTATTGTAGCACTTATAATCGCCTTGTTCGGAAAGCAAAAATCCATTGTAAGCACAGTTGTAAATTAGGCAATTCCAAGCTATAAGCTGGGTGTTAGAGGCTTTTAAACCGAAGCCACTCATGTTTTTGATAATTGTGTTTGTAATTTTTAAATAGGAACCAAGCACATTATTTGTGTCGCCAACAATTATCCCTGTTTCTGCATTTTTCAATTCCACAAAATCTAAACTATTGTTGGTTGAAGTAGGCGTAAACTCAATTCCTTTCCATTGGCTGGAAACATTTCTAAAATTTTCGTCTAATCTTGGCCCTTGAAATACTACTTTCTGACCTGAATCGCCTCTAGCTACTAGAGTTCCAGCTATTTTTATTCCCGCACCTTTCACCAAATGAATGCGAGTGCCTTTTTCTATGGTTAATGTAGAACCTTGTGGAATGTAAATGGTACGCTTAATAAATTTGGCTGTAGTGCTGTCCCAAATTGTATTTCCAGTTAAGGTATCGCCATTGTAATATGTAGCATTCTGACCATAGGAAGTGAGATAAACTCGCTGTTCATTGGCATTGGTATTGAAAATAATAGAATCAGAAACCAAAAATGGAATCGTATTATTATTGGAATTCAAAGTAACCGTAGCCAATATCAACAGACTGTCTTTGCCTCTCAGGTATAAATCGTTGGTTTGATTGGTTTGTAAGCCATTGACAATCAAAGAAAAATACGAATTAGCCATTCCCCCCAGCCTAATTGAAGAAATAGTAATCGCATTATCATTAGTATTATACACTTTCAATCTTTTGGTAAGGCTCAACTGCCCAGTGAAAACGGTATCAAAAGCTATAGTATCGGTGTCGAATCGCAATAGTACAGATTCATTGGTGGTAATTTCTTCTTTGGGCTGGCAGTATTGCAACAGCCATATTGGTATTATCAACCCCAAAAAAGCCTTGCAAAAATTATAAATTTTCATTTTTTAATGGAATGGAAGGATAAAGTAAATCTATTATTGGCAATTCTTCAAATGGTGGTTTCCAATTAAAACCAAGGGTTGAACGACTTGGCAATAATCAGCATGATTAAATAAATTGCTCTTTCGCTTAACTGTATCAGCATTTACTTATAATTTTGTATTTGCACTAAAAGATATAAAACATTAATCAATCGTAATTATACAATGGCTTCTTTTGATATTTTAATTGTGGGCTCAGGCCCAGGCGGATATGTGGCTGCCATCAGGGCATCGCAGTTAGGTTTTAAAGTTGGGATAATAGAAAAAGAAAGCTTGGGTGGCATTTGCCTCAATTGGGGCTGCATTCCCACAAAAGCATTGCTAAAATCGGCTCAGGTATTTCAATATATTAATCATGCTTCAGAATATGGAATATCTGTGAAAGAAGCGAAAACGGATTTTAATGCCATCATCAAGCGCAGCAGAGATGTAGCCAATGGCATGAGCAAAGGCGTACAGTTTTTGATGAAGAAAAATAAAATTGTAGTGTTGGAGGGATTTGGAAAACTAACGAAAGATAAAAAAGTGGAAGTGACTTCGGCCAGCGGACAAAAAGCCATTCACGAAGCAAAGCACATAATATTAGCCACAGGGGGAAGAGCAAAAGAATTGCCAAATATCAAAATAGACGGCACAAAAGTAATCGAATACCGGAAGGCTATGAGTTTGGAAAAACAACCTGCCTCTATGGTAATTATTGGTTCTGGAGCAATTGGCGTTGAGTTTGCTTACGTATATGCCAGCATGGGTACAAAAGTTGCCATCGTGGAGTTTCTGCCACGCATAGTACCGGTAGAAGATGAAGACGTTTCTAAAGAGTTAGAAAAGAATTATAAGAAAATGGGCATTGAAATTTACACCAATTCTAGCGTAGAATCGGTAGATACCAAAGGTGAAGTTTCGAAAGTGAATGTGAAAACGCCAACAGGAAATATCACATTAGATGCCGAAATAGTGCTTTCAGCAGCTGGAGTTGTGACAAATTTGGAAGGAATAGGCCTAGAAGAAGCTGGTGTGAAAACGGATAATGGAAAGGTGTTGGTAGATGACTTTTACAAAACTAATATTGAAGGCGTGTATGCTATTGGCGATATCGTAAAAGGGCCTGCATTAGCACACGTGGCTTCTGCCGAAGGGATTATATGCATTGAGAAAATAAAAGGCCTGCACGTAGAGCCGTTGAATTATGGCAATATTCCAGGCTGTACCTATTGCACACCTGAAATTGCCTCTGTCGGATTCACTGAAAAAGCTGCCAAAGAAGCTGGTTACGAAATAAAAGTAGGCAAATTTCCTTTTTCAGCTTCAGGAAAAGCAAGTGCAGCGGGGGCAAAAGAAGGATTTGTAAAAGTGATATTCGATGCGAAATATGGTGAATTCTTAGGTGCTCACATGATAGGCACAGGCGTTACCGAAATGATAGCCGAAGTAGTGGCAGCAAGAAATTTAGAAACCACAGGGCATGAAATTATTAAAACCGTACATCCACATCCTACAATGTCGGAAGCCTTGATGGAGGCTGCGGCTCAAGCTTATGGCGAGTGTATACATTTGTAGGATAGGGGTTAATCGAAATGTAGATGGCCAAGTTAAAATTTTTTGAAACAAGGGGGCAATTTGTCACCTTGTTGAAATTCTCGCTGCCAAATACTATTACCCTAAATTTTTGAAAATGTCCTCCTCTCTCGTTACAAGCGAAAACGTAAAGCTTATTGTTGAGCAATTTAGGCAGTACCACACAAAAAAAACCGCCATTGCAAACGATGAATTTCCTGAAACACTGAAAGAGGAGTTTATTGATTTTTTGATAGGCAGAAACCCCTTGAATCAGAAGGAAAAATATATGCCTCCTATTCGGACTTCAACAACTGGTTAAAAACCAAAGTGTAATATGCTAAATCAGCAGTTGGTTGAAATAAACATAAAGGAAGAGTTCATTGGTGCAATTTGTTTATTAATTTGCATATATTTAGCCTTATGATAAAACATCGTTGTCAAAATAAGGTAAATGAAACAAGTAATTCTAAATATTCCAGACAAGGATTATCCCTTCTTCTTGCAAGTGGTAGAGAATTTTCATTTTGTGCAGATAGAAAAAGAAACTAAACGTTCCTATCAAGAAATAATTGAAGGAGCCGAAGAAGCGTTTGAACCAAAGAAGCAGTACAACCATGGGAAACTCAAACTGATATCAGCAAAAGATTTGCTAAATGAGGTAGAAGATAAGCAAATAAGCACCGATGCGTATGATAGGTCAAATGAACTTGCACCCCAAAAAACAAGTATCGTCACTATGAGTAGAGTAAAAAAAATATTGCTCAGCGGACCATCCTTGTCAAATAAGCAATACGAAAAGATTATTAACGTACGAAAAGATATTAACCATTGGCGGACAAAATCTTAATGGTTGAAACAAGCCTGCTGATAGACCATTTTCGTAAAACCAAGCGAAATGCCTCTCGACTTTTTAAACTTATCGATAAATATGCTTTGCTGGTTATTTCGTCCATTGCAGAGTATGAGGTACTCGTAGGTTCCTCCAACTCTAAAGCAATGTTCTGGAAAGAATTGCTAGCAGAGTTTAAAATAATTCCTTTTGATAGCGTGATTGTGAGGTTTGCAGTAGATGTCAAAAATAAATTAAAGCGAAAAAGCAAAGCTGTCGAAATAGCAGACCTTTTTATTGCAGCCACCGCCATAGCTTATAGCCTTTCTTTCGATACTTTAAATAAGAAACATTTTATTGACATTGATGAGCTTAAGCCAATTGATTACGATGATGAATCTCCAGATATTTCTGCAACATTGATCTAAATTATTTGTGTTAATTTATCGTTAGTCTCCGAATCATAAACCAGTTAGGTTTTTGATTCTTGTATACCATAGCTTTTACTTTCCCGTTAATTGTCTAAATTCCAACAATTGAAGCACTTTGTATTAATACTGATTATTTTTTCCATTCTACTTTCCTGCAAAACTCAACAGCGTATACGCTTGAAAGAACTTTATGAAAAAATAGGTGATGAGGTGATGGGCAATAATATTTATGACACTTCCAAAGGGCCTTCGTTGGCATCTACCAAAAAAATAATCAAGAAAGAAGACGAGAAGAAAGACCGCACCAAAAGCCGCTTTTTCTATGGAATGAAGACTAGGAGGGCGTATGCCAGAAAGGGAAAAGACCCCAAGAAGCGTGAATATGAGCTGTTTTTTGTGCTTAGAAAACCAGTGCCTATCAATCCATACGTAACTGATATTTATTGGTATCATTTAAAAAAACGTCAAATTATCAATGGGCCAATTGATGAAAGAGATAAAAAATATGCCAAAATTATTCATGGACCCTACATTAGAAGGCAAGGGAGAAAAGTGTTGGAAGAGGGTATATTTTATGTGGGAACAAAACATGGCCGTTGGGAACGATACGATAGAAATTTTATTCTGCTAGATAAAAAACGCTTTTACAAAGGCTGGCCTACCGATGCAGAAATATCATATTACGACTTAAATCAACAAAAACCCAAAGAAGTGATACCCATACAGTGGGGCAGAAAAGAAGGAAATTATTATTATTTCGCTGAAAATGGCACTTTGCTTACTACCGGAGTTTACAAAGACAATATAAAAATTGGTATTTGGACGGAATACCACAGTGCGAAACGCAAAAAGAAAGAAACCCAATATCCTAAAGATCCTTATTCTACCGTAGAGCCATTTATATTAAAAGAATATGATGCTAAGGGCAAAGTTTATTATGATTTCAGAAAAGACGGTCCAAAAATTGATTCTACTGCCGCACCTGAAAGCAAAAATTGAGCTCTAACATCCATGCGGGATAGAAAAAAAACGTTGTAAAATTTATTGCTAAAATTCAAACACCTTCTACCTTTCCAAAAGCTAGTAGGTGTGAGTATCAATTTTGCTCAGGTCGCATGTGAGGGAAGAAAAGCACATCCTGAATAGAATTTTGATTCGTTAAGAACATGCAAAGCCTATCTATACCAATGCCAATACCAGCTGTTGGCGGCATGCCATATTCCAAAGCCCTAATAAAATCGTGATCGATAAACATCGCTTCCTCATCGCCACGTTCCATTAGTTTAGATTGCTCTTCAAAGCGTGCCAATTGCTCTATTGGGTCGTTGAGCTCGCTATAGGCATTGGCCACTTCTTTGCCATTGATCATCAATTCAAATCGCTCAACCAAACCTTCTTTAGTGCGGTGCTTTTTGGTAAGGGGGCTCATTTCCACCGGATAATCAATAATAAATGTGGGCTGGATAAATGTTTTCTCGCATTGTGAACCGAAAATCTCATCTATCAACTTGCCTTTCCCCATCGATTTTTCAACTTGAATATGCAATTTGTGGCATACTTCTCGCAATTCATCTTCATTCATTCCGCTAATATCAAAGCCTGTCTGCTCTTTGATAGCATCGTAAATACTGATGCGTTTGTATGGTGCTTCAAAATTAATAATGTTCTCCCCTACCTGCACTTCGGTTTTTCCATGTAGATTTTGAGCTACATTTTCAAGCATTTTTTCAGTGAAATCCATCATCCAAAGATAATCCTTGTAGGCCACATAAAACTCCAACACCGTAAATTCGGGATTGTGAGTTCTATCCATTCCCTCGTTTCTGAAATTTCTCGAAAACTCGTATACCCAGTCAAATCCGCCAACAATCAATCGCTTCAAATACAATTCATTGGCAATTCGCAGATAAAAAGGTATATCAAGTGCATTGTGGTGGGTGATAAATGGCTTGGCAGCAGCACCACCTGGAATATTTTGCAACACAGGTGTATCAACCTCTATTGCTCCATGATTATTAAGATAATCACGAATAGATTTTACAATTTGGCTGCGTTTAACGAAATTATTTTTTACCTCTTGGTTAATAATCAAATCGACATACCGTTGGCGATAGCGGAATTCGGGGTCTGATACCGCATCGAAAGTTTTCACATTGCCTTCTTCGTCTGTCACTTCTTTTACTACAGGCAATGGCTTTACCGACTTGGTTAATAATGTAAATTCGGTAACATGAATGGTGGTTTCTCCCGTTTGGGTAGTAAATACATAACCTTTCGCACCAATAATGTCGCCAATATCAGTGAGCTTTTTAAAAACAGTATTGTACAATGTTTTGTCTTCTCCAGAACAAATATCATCTCTTTTCAAATAAATTTGAATGCGGCCTTTTTCATCTTGAATTTCCGCGAAAGAGGCATTACCCATTATTCTGCGGCTCATTAAGCGGCCTGCTATTGCTATATTTTTAAAGTCAAGTTTGTTTACATCGTAATTGGCGAGAATATCTTTGGTAGAAGTGTTGACTTCAAATAATGGTGCAGGATACGGGTCGATACCCAAATTGATAATTTCTTCCCTTGATTTCCTGCGGAAAAGCTCTTGCTCGCTAAGTTGCATTTGTATAACATTAGGGTGCAAAACTAGAAAATTTGATGGTTTTATTCGAATCTATATTTGCCTTTCATAATTATTCTATAAATTTTGAAAATTATAAAAAAAAAATTTTTATAATGAAAAACCTCTACGGCTGAACTGTAACACTCCTAACAAATAGAAATATCAACGACCAAGAATGAAGCTAATATGCACAAAGTAGAAATTAAAAGAATCAAACTTGATTCCATCTCCTCTATTTGGAAAGACTTTATCTCCCTTATCTACCCTGAGTTTTGCCTAAGTTGCAAAAATGAGTTGTTAAGTGCTGAAAACATGATTTGCACCTCGTGCAGAGCAGATTTACCCAAAACTAATCATTTTGATAATCAGCAAAATGAGCTTTGGACAAAATTCAGAAACCGAGTAGATTTCGAGTATGCCATTGCCTATTTGAAATTTTACAAAAAAGGGAAAGTGCAACCGCTACTTCACAGCCTCAAATACCATAACAATCAAGAAATAGGCATACACTTAGGTAATATGTTTGGCGTTGAGCTGAAACAAAATGGATTTTCAGGCAAATTTGATTTGCTAATTCCTGTGCCGCTTCATCGTACGAAATTAATAAAACGTGGCTACAACCAAACTGATTTGATAGCTAAAGGCATAGCAGAAAGGGTAAATGTAACCGTGGGAAATAATATTGTGATACGTACGCAAGCCACCAAAACTCAAACCAAAGTAAGCAAAACAGAGCGTTGGGAAAATGTAGCCGACAGATTTGAAGTAACAAAGCCCGAAGCCATTACGGGCAAACACGTAGTACTTTTAGACGATATAGTAACCACAGGCGCTACTTTCGATGCTTTGGCGGATGCAGTACTCAAACACAAGCCATTAAAAATCAGCATGTTAGCATTGGCAGAAGCACAGAGACATTAGCTTTTTATTTGAAATCTGTGGTGAGCTTGAATCTCAAAATCCGCTTATTGCCCGCATCTGCTACGTACAAAATCTTCTCTCGGTATGCGATAGCTGATGGCTGATTGAATTGCAAAAGTCCATTTCCATTGCCTCCAAATGATACATTTATTCTTTTTCTAGATTTGGAACGTGCTGGAGGGTTCACGCCTTCCAAACCGGTGTTGCTAAATACATATACAGAATCTTTTCCCGCGTCACAAATAAAATACAGTTGCGTACCATCACCTGAAAAGCTAATGTCAGTTGGATTTTTAAACCTGCTTGGGGTGTATAAAAAACCATCAGCAAGCGAAGTATCACCTACTACTAAGCTTTGATCAAGTGCATAAGTTGGTATGCCTTCAATCACGCTATAGGCCATTACTTTTACTTTGAGGGGCTCTGTGAGGCTATTTGAAATATAGGCAAAGGCATTGCTCAAAACTGTACCCTGTTGTGGCGGTTGTTTAAATCCGACTAAACCTACAGGGCTTTTGAAAAAATCGGCTGACAACCCTGCTCCGCCTGCCAAAGCTACCTGCATTCTACTTTCATAAAAATCTCTGCTAGTAAAAACCAGCATGGCATCGTCTGTACCACCCAACTGACCTGAGGCATTATTTGAGCCTGTTCTTGATACATAATAATAATTGCCATCTACCAATGCGATGCCTGTAAATCGTACATCGTTGTCGCTTAATTTCACACCTGTAAGGCTGTTGTTATAAAAAGGGTGCACAACTTTGTGTTTGACAACTGCATTCTTTATTCCATAATTATCATTTTTGAGTCCAAGCCTATAAATGGCAGCAAGCTTGTATTCTATCCCATTGATAGTGGTATCTACTGTTCCCAAAGCCAATAAATCGAGGCTTCTGTCTTGCATTACGTCAGTTACACCTGGAATTTTTATTCTTGCAAGCTCCAACATCGATTCATTATAAGCTATAATTTCTTCCGTTCCTTTATCAACAGCATATATTAATTCGTCAAACCCATAAATAATATCTGTGATGTTTACAAAACCTGAAATCACTGGTTGAATAGGCACATAAGAAACTGCTTTAATAGTGGTATCTGGCGTAGGGAGAAAATCTAACTTGGTTTTTGTGCCAAAAAAATCGGAACAGGCTGCAAGAAAAAGCAGCATTGCCACAGCACAAAATATAGCGTATCGGTTCATAGTTTATTCCGTTGATTCCTGTTTGGGATTATTGATGGTGACAGAAAGTCCAATATTATGATTCGTTCCAAGTGCATTGGTAGAGGCAACCGCATAATTGAGATGAATGATTTGGTTGCTTATCACTGTTCGCACCCCTAGCCCGGCAGTTGGCAAGGTAACCCCCGGCACATTTAACCAATAACCAGCTCTTAAATACAATATTTCTAGAAAATTGTATTCCGCCCCAAATCTGATATTGGTAGCATTATCGCCCGGATGGTTTAATTCTGCAGAAACAGCCAAGCTGTGTCGCTCGTTTCGAAAAGGAACCATACTCGCCCCAAATTTAAAAACGGTAGGTGTGGGATAATCGGAAGAGGTAAACCTTTTGCCTGCAAAATTAAATGGATCGTAATTGCCTGTGGCTTTGGCATTTGGGCCAAAGATTTGAAGCATTACCCCAAACCTAAGGTCTTTAAAATCAGTTTTGTAAATAAAGCCCACATCTACCGCAACTGTCTGCGAAATAAACCTGTCAATATCTTCTCTCACGTATTTCACCGAAGCTCCTATGCTGAATTTGTAAGTAAGCGCCTTAGCATAAGAAATCCCAAGTCCCATGCTATTAAGGCCGAACAACTGCCCCGTACCATAAGGCTGAAACTCTGTTCTTTGTTCCATATTGCCTGAGTTCAAATTATTGATACTCACTGCCATGTAATCATTTTCCCTGAGCTTGATATTTGCCGCAGCAAAGCTTTGATTGATGCCCAGCGCGTACATACGTGTACTGAAAGCAAAATTATGGCTGCCCAAATCGGTAAGTGTGGCAGGATTCCATTGCGAAGAATAGCCATCGCCTTTCATATTGGTAATAGCCCCACCCATTGCTATGGCTCGGGGACTGATGTCGGATTTTAAAAATGAGAAAGCAGAAATACCTGCCCTCTGGCCTCCCAAGTTTGAAATTAATTGGGCATCTGAATGCATAATGTGTAATGTGTAACTCATAATGAAGACACATATTATGAGAACCATTCTTTTAAAAAAATATATCTGAGATAAACTTTTACTCATTTTACAATAAACATTTATCATTATTAAAAACTCAAAGCCAAACCTATCAACATTTGCCTGGGTTGTATAAATCGAGCCGGATTGTTGGGAGGTAAGCCCTGTGCCTGTGGATAATCGTAACTTGGGTCGCGAGCATCAATTGGCAACTGGTCGCCACTATAATATGCCCTTCCTGTAACCGGATTTATGATCTGAGAATTTTTATTGTCGAAAATATTTTTAAACTCCAATGTAAGTGCCAAAGAGGCTCTGTTGATAAGCATGAAATCTTTGCTGATTTTCAAATCGGTCCAGAAAAGTGGCTCGCTCAGTTCAGTATAGCGTGAATCAATTACATCTACATATTCTGGTCTGCCATATTCATTTATTCTATTTACATATTGTTTAGTGTAGCGTTGTGAATTAGACTTGAATACTGCACTTACAAAAACCCTGAATCCCTTCATTGAAACACTTCCAATTCTCCAATTGGAATCTGAGCTGAAAATAAGGTTGAGTTTGGCATCAATTGGGGTGTCCCAAGCCAAATAATTTTCTTTGCCTACGCCTACAAAACCATTGTTTTGAATTTGCCTTCTTGATTCTTCAGCAGTATTAGATTTTCCAGTAGCTATTTGGTAGGTAAGACTGGTAGTAGCCCTTACAAGATTTGTAATTCTTTGGCTATACACTGCTTCCAACCCTCGGATTCGGGCATAATCTTGGTTGAAGTAAATGGTTCGTGTTACTTCAGCTCCTGTAATGTCTTTTGTAGTTTGGGTTCTGCTTACTACATAATCGAATTTGTCGTTGTAGAAGGCGGTAAACGTGACGCCTGCATTTTTGGTAATTTGCGATTTTACTCCTATTTCATAAGAGATAGTAACTTCTGGTCTCAGCGCAGGATTACCTACATTTTCCACCGAACTATTTCTGTAGTTTGGATTAAGCCCTTGGTAAATCCACAACGGATGCGACAATTGTTTGCTATGGGTGTAGTTAAAAAACAACACATTATTATCGGTAACAGGGAAATTAACATTCACATTTGGCAGCAAGCGTGCACTGTACTCTTTTCCCAAAAACTGGGTAGTTTGATTTTTGTAATCTTGGGCAATTTGAGGGTCGATTACCGATGTTTTTGTACCAACCTGATTTACGGCATCATCTGCAAATTTACCATAAGCCCAATAATCTAATCTCAACCCAATTTTGGCAGATATACCTTTGTATTTATACTCATCAGAAATGTAAAAGCCACCATTATCAGGGTTTACTTTCCACACATCTACCGAAGAGCCAATACTGCTCGAAGGCGTTCTAGTACCATCAGGCAAGGTAATCGGTGCACCTACCCAAGGAGATTTTACATCTATCCATTGCATTTCCTGTGCTTTGTGTTGTTGACCGAAAGTGAGAAAATTTCGGTTGTTGGGCGATGCATAGCTAAATTTCCAATTGATAGTATATTCTTGCACATAATGGTCGTGCCACTTGGTGCTAATGCCATTGTTGTTGTACAAACCTGGCCCAGGATTTACAAGCGATATTGGCGAATCGGGATTGTAAACCGACACCGGATCGGTAACGATAGAAGATGGATCTAGCACCCTATCGGTGGTTTCGGGGCGGAATGGGCGACCATTTGCATCTGCCCTCATATTGGTAAAAAGCCTTCCTAAAGTAGCATCAAACGCCCAACCTTTGGCAAAAACGTATTTATAATTTATAGCTGTAAGGTTGGTTTTGTTGGTATAGGTGGTGGCATTATCCATGTTCAAACTAAAATCATATTGAAAACCTGGCACCATTACTTGATCAAACCCTTGCACTATCAAAGTGCGTGTATTTTGGTTGATGGCTAAGCTGGTTTGGTTGGTGAATGTAAGCTTCATGCCCTTAGCAAATTTATAGGCTATTTTAAATGTGGCAGTCCATTTATTGTCTTGATTGGGTGCCCAAAATTTATCATCCCCCATAATTGAGCTTTGCAATTGAGTTGCTCTGGCTTTAGTAAAATCATCGGTAGTTTGCATATCAGTACTCAAGAAGAAAGTGAGCTTGTCTTTCATTTTGGGGAATGGGCCACTTATGTAGAAATTGGCAATATCGGTGTTCCATCCCATGGCTTTATTGCTCCAAAGCCGAGGCTTATCGGTAATCCAACTGCCACCCAATGCCAGTTTGCTACCGCCTTCTTTTACTTTGGCAGCTACCACACCCGATACAGCATCGGCATATTCGGCCCCAGCACCGCCTGTTACCAAGTTAAGTTCTCCAATAGAATTCGCACTTAGCCCTACCCCCATTCCATTGCCTGAAAGAGGATCCTTAGCACTTATGCCGTCAATCAAATAGGAAGTTTCATATACTCGACCTCCTCTTATTTGTATGCCATCGGGCGTTTGGTTTACGCCAGGTTGCAAAGCCACCAGTTGCTGAATGTCACGTACATTCATTTCTTTAATATCTTCCGCCATCACTTTAAAGGAAGACTTGCCCGATTCCAAATCAATTAGATTTTTTTCCCCTTCTATCACTACTTCGCCCAGTGTATTCTGAGCTTCATCGAGGGTAACATCTAATATTTTCTCTTCATTTTCCTTAATATTGATACCATTGTATTGCTTATCGCCATAGCCTACGTAGCTGATGCGAATGCTGTAGTCGCCCAGATGAATATTCGTGATTATAAAATTACCTTCTATATCGGTAGGTGCGGAATTATAGGTGCCGACAATCACAATAGTAGCTCCTATCAAAGGCTCTTTGGTGTTTTTATCGGTTATTTTCCCTCGCAGACTGCCTACAGGCTTTGGCACCTGTGCCAGCGATAGGTTTGAAAAAAACAGCAGTAAAATCAGCAGTAAAATTCTTTTCACTTATTCTTCAAATAATTGGTTTAGCACTTGGTCGAACAGGTTTTTCATTCCATCATCATTCTTAAAAATAAGAAAAGGAGCCGCCAGAAACACCTGATTGGTTTTCCCTGCCGAATTTTTGGAAAGGGCAGCAAGGGTAGTTGGTCCCGGCCATGGAACACCAGTATTGGTATTGAACTGGCTTGTAAATAATGCATTGGCAGTAGCTTTGACATAAAAAGGAGTAACGGGGCTAAAGGTGGCAACTCCGTAATGCAAATTGGTAAATGCCATGCCGAGTGAAGTATTAGGCGTGGCAAGCTTCACTTGGTTAGAATCTATTTGAGCCACTGGAACAGTATTTTTATATATACTATCGGCAGGGGAAAATAGGTAGTAAGGCGAATTAATATCGGTAGATAGCAACGATTGCGATATGAAAATATGCCCGCCAGTATTGAGGTAATTTTGAATGGCATTGCCCCCTAGTTCCAAAGCTTGGCTACCACCATAAGTAGCGTTGTTAGAATACCACAACACCTTTTTATACAGTTTTAGCATTTCCAAAAAAGTGAGGTTCCAATACTTAGGCAGATAGGCATCTGCCCCTTTATTCATATCGTACCAATCGTAGCCTTTGGCAGCATACACTTTATCGAGGTTGGATTTTACATAATTTCCATCTACCGTTGAGGCTATCTTGTAAGAATCAATCACCAATAAATCACTTGTTTTTCTCTTTAGGTAAAAAGTATTGGTACTATCGTTGATGCTAAAGGCTTTGCTAATGTCTTTTGCTTTTACCAACACTTGGTTTTGCCTATTCATGTACAATTGAGCTGCCGCCAATTTGGAAATAGAGGCTGATTCTCCAATCAAAATCTTTATGCTGGAGCTGTCGGTAGCACTCGGGTCGGTAGGCATTATGGTAACTAAGCTCACATTTCTCGAAAACCCAATCCACTCCGATTGATTTACCTTTATATACACCGAGTCGATATTGGCAAATCCATCGTCATCAGTGGCTTGCCAGCTGAGGGTAAATACCGATTGCACCGTATCGTTGAGTACTCGTGTAGAGGCTGCATAAGGTTTGGCTAATTCAATAACAGGTCTAGCATTTTTTATAGGAATAGCTAAACAAGGTGGCAATGGGTCTTTCACATACCTATCATCTATTGCACGGGCATAGAAGCTAATATCTGCATACGTCTCGTTTTTTTTGATGGGAAATAAAAACGAACTATCTGTATTGGGAGTAAATGTCCATTTCAGCCTGTTTTCATTTTCAGCACTTGAATTGCAAGCCAGAGTGTCAGAAGCTATTTCAAATCCTCTAATATATCCGTTTGCCGATTCTCCACTCCAATACAAGCGAAACCTCCCAGACAAACTATTAGAATCAGGTAAGTTGATGCTTGACAAGAATATTTTAGTAGAGGGAGGATACAATGCCACAGGATCACCTGTGCGACTAGTTTTGCATGAAAAAATCAGGAAAGCAACAAAGAGTGATAAGACAGTGTTTTTCACCGAATATAAATTAGGGGTTTGTTGTTTAAAATCATATTGCTACTCAATCCGATGTTGTTAGTTAAGCCTTTTTATTGACCTCACCCCCTTCCCCTTATTTCTGCTCCAATTCCGCAGAATTACAGAGAGGGGTGACTAAGGACTAACTAAACGATAATAGCAATCTGAGCTATTCTAGTTGTTTATTCCACTATCAATTGTTTCACAACGTATGCCCCTTTTCCATTGGTTATTTTGACAAGCAACATTCCTTTAGGAAGTGAAGCAACCGCTATTTTGGCTTCCGTTTCAGCGGCTGTTTTGCATATTAGCTTGCTGCCCATTATGCTTAGTATCTCTACATCAAATATTCCATTGTATTTTAAAGTAATAAAATCGTGGGCAGGATTAGGGTAAATAGATACATCACTTGCCGTAAATAAGGCTGTTTGTGTAGGCACTGAAAGAGCTACAATATCAATGTTGTCTCTTGGCAACAGCTTCATATTACCAAATGAATGCTGCACAATACCTGTAATTTTAGTAAACGACATCGTAGGTTTCACTATAATGGGCTTTGTTAGATACCCTTTCATAGCTGTGGTATCGGGGCCATTGGAATTTACACCTCCATTACTCAACAAAGTAGGCTTGGTAATTAAAGAAAAACGTTGCGAGTTGAAAGCCGTAGAGCTTACATTTCTGCCTGAAAGCACTCTTGTGCCAGGAATTGCTGTATTTCTGCTATAACCAGCCACTGTAGCCAAGCTTGGAAGAGTTGGCAGTATACTCGCATCTGTACCAATTCTGAATTCAGAAAAATTAGAACTGAAATCGGCATTGGTATCTACTACATACAACTTGCCGTTAGGGTCCGGATTTACTATCGATACCAACATGTGCTCGTATTTCTCTTGCGCATAAAAATCATAATTGCCACTCAGCACAGTTGGGCTTAAAGTAAGCGGTGTAATTACCACATTTTGCTGGGCAGGTATAGGGGGCAAGCTTACTGTAGGCACTAAAATTGTAAAACTAGAGCCGCTCGCTTGTCTTTCTTGAATAGTACCCGATAGCGTTATCTTCCAACCCAGTTTTATATTATTCAGATTTTGGCTTGCATCATTATCAACCAATATTGCTCCCCATTCCGGTGTGTTTTCTTGTTGCAACACTGAAAAGCCTGCCACTGCTGGCGTAGCCGTTACAATTCCTGTTAAGGTCACAGCTCTATCAGTATATCCAGATCTGCCATCAGAAAATGGCGTGTATTGCACATCTTTAATTTGCAAGCCATTACTTCTTACCACAAAGAACAAAGGCTTTTGCTTGCCTAAACCCGCACCTGGTATTGAAACAGGAATTCTAGGATATATACTTGTAAGCGGTATTGCTCGGCTATCAACTGCTTTTATATAAAAGTAAACTAGCTTACCGTCAGCAAAATCAGTTGAGGGAATAGTAGCACTGTAGCTAGCTCCTTGTGCAATCATGGGCAGATTTGTCCACGAAGCATAATTTAGGGTATCGAATGAATAATAAAGTGTAGCACCAGATACCGTTACGCCTTCATTTACCGACTGTATGTCGGCACTGATAGTCACCGATTCATTTTCTTTTGGAGCTACGGGGTTCACCTTAATACTACTAATGGCAGGTGGCGAATCGCCTAATTGATAATGTGTAGGAAAAAAAGGATGCAACTGATACCCTTGGTCTTGTATTGCCCAATCAATATCGGGGCAGCTTACACCAGCTGGTGCGTTTTTTGAATGCGAAATCATACCTTTCAACGATATATATTTTGCCCCTACTACCGGCACATTCAATCTACCACCCCAACCTGGTAGCCTTGCTGCTCTAAACCTATCGTACACCTGTATCTGGTTTCCGTTGGCATCTTCACAAATCAATCTCACGCGAGTAGAAGTCGATTTCGGGTCTATTGGCGGATTAGGCGTAACGTTTACCACCAATAAGTCTCTCAATTCTACAAACATCCCTTCATATTTTTCGCCCGTTACTAAGTTGTTTATTTGATTTGCACCGTTCAGCTCTGCTAAGTTGGTTATTAATACGGGGGCAATACCCTCTACTCTTTGTCCGTCTATCAATGGCGGCACGTTAGGTACTGAATTTGCACCTACGATTCGGGTTACAAATATGGGGTCTACCTGTGTCATACCTTGAAAGGAATTTAACACCCCTGTTATTTCTACCGAATCGCCAGCAAACAGGTTTAACATATCGTAGCCACCTATTGGGTCAAGGGCAGGGTTAGGCACGGAAGCCTCAGCAGAGTTAGTAGATTTTCTAATCATTATTCCAGAATACGCACTGCTTCCTGCCTGTACATACAATTCTTTTCCATTGGCATTGATCCCTGCTGTAGAGCCGTTTACGCCTGCAAACGTTACGCCATTTACTGTTGCCGCAGGAAAGTTAAGTATTCCCGATACCATCCAGCGGCCTCTGAACTGCACCGTAGTGTTATTTAGTGTGCTTACATCGTTGCAATTAGCCAATGCCGCCCCCGACAGCGACTGTATTTCCTGAATAGTAGTTTCCTTTACCTGTGCCATGCTGTAGTTGCCCATTGTTGCTAAAGCTAGGGTAATTAATAAAAGATAGATTTGCTTTTTCATAATGTATGGTTGGTTTTAATTAATATATTCGTTTATTTTTTTTAAAAACTATTGGCTTTCTGCCTTCATTACATGACTTTCTGCCTTCACTACATGACTTTCTGCCTTCACTACATGACTTTAAGTAATCTATCCAGGTCTTGTAGCAATCGCTACATGACTTTCTGCCTTCATTACATGACTTTTAGCAAAAACAACACGACTCAGAGTAATTATTTCTATATTATTCCAAATCAACACTTAATAAGCTCTACTTAATAACCACAAACTTTCCCGGATGTGTCTGCCCTGTGGCTAAGTCTTCCACCGAAAATATATACAATCCTCTTGCTATCAGTTGCGAGTTCTTCGAAAGCAAATCCCAAGCGTGTTCGCCCCCAGAGAATACCCTTTCCGTACCTGGAGCATAATTATTATACCATCCTCTCTGATTGTTTCCATTGCCAAGGTCGCCCCCGTTATAGCTCATGTCGTGGTTTATTTCATCTACCAAGTCGCCAGAATAAGTGTATATCTTAATATTGCATTTTACAGGCAGGTTTGAAAACACAAGACGCTTGTCTTCCTCGTAGCTCGTTTTAAATCCGTCCCAAGCACTCACTCCATAGTAGGGATTAGGGTACACAAAAGGGGCGGAAGTCTTTAAGCTGCTATTGGCAGGCTTCCCGGGAAATACTCTTTTAATATTGTCAAGCTTGCTCGACTCCTGCGAGAGTATCTTTAGCGTATCGTTGCCCTTATCAAATGCCGTAATGCTTACCGCATGTTGCCAACCAGAAAGCACATTCTTAAATGAATATTTGTATTGGTATCTATTGGTATCCCCTTCAAATACCACAGGTTGGGCAAGCCTTACCGAATCGAAGCCATTGTCGAAGAACTTGCCATTGGCTTTTACATCGTAAGAGGCCACCAGTTTTAAGTCTTTATTTAGGTCTTGTTCAGTTTGCACATCAAATCCTACTTGCGTTTTGTAAATTCTAAAGCCTTCAAAGTCAAGTTCTCTTGTCGATGGGTCGGGCGTTACTACAGCGTTATCTGTCCAATACACATCTATTTCATTTTCTTTGGCTACAACTTTTGTTTTGGGTATCACAGGCGGCTCGGGAAATATCCATCTGTCTAGCTTTCCATTTTTCTTTGCTGCTATTTCTTCCCCTTCATCTAGTTTTCCATTAAAGTTCTTGTCTTCCCCGTTGAATGAGTTTTGGCAGCTGATGGCATTGGCTATAAAATCGCCACGCTGGTCTTTCGTATCAAGATAGGCAGGCTGTCCATCATCAACGGTTGCCGCACATACAATAGCGAAACTCACTTTCACTTGCTCCCCTGGGGCAAGACTGCCAAACGGCCCCACTGAAACCAAGTTCGATCTGTTTCCTTTTCCTTTTATCTGCGTAAGTAAGGCTGAGAAATCTGGAAACGGAGTAGGATCTACATTCTGTCCCCTTCTCAGTCTGTTAAAACTTTGGTTATCATCTTGTGGCCTCAGAAAAGTAGTTTGATTCCCTGAAAAAGACCACGTGTTATACCTGCACTTAAAGCCCTGATTGGTACGTGGATGAAGAAAATTGCCACTCTTATCTTCCGCACCTAAAAATTTAAGCCCAGCATACCCTTTAGAATTTGGGTTAATATCGTCCGCATCAAATTCATAAGCCATACAAAGGCTATCTACAAACACATTGCCGCCAGAAGCAAAGAAAGGTGTGCCGCCTGGTGGAGTTATACTCACATTCCGCACTACGAAATCGCTCCAATACCCAATGTAAACACTGTCTATCAGCTTTGTTCCACTATTTTTTATGGTGAATGTAAGGGGTATAAAAAAATCTGCTGATGAAAAGTTCCAGTTATAAGCTTCCATGTGCACATCTACAAAAAGCGGATTTACATGCCCAGTAATAAGCTGCGAAGTACCCGGCACAAATGTGTTTCTATCTGTAAAATCAGCCATTATGTCTTCCTGCGACACACTAAATGCAGAATAATTCGGATTATCAAGCAAATTCGAACGCCTAATCAGCTTCGATGCTGCAGTAAACTCATAGCCCGCAGCCCCCGTTTGGTATCCAGATGCAGAGCTGATGGCACCTGTACTTACTGCTATTTGTCCGCCTTCTACTATTCCACCTATCCACAAGCCACCATTGAAAAGCCTTTCCAAGCTCGATTTCTTCGGGTACTCGCACGAGCCCCAAGGGTCGGGGTTGCTATCTTCACTCTTGCTATATGTGCCGCGAAAGCTGTTGCCTATTATGCCTAGGTTGTTTATAGTCATCTCCACGTTGGCCTTCGTAGTACGAGCAGGCTCTACTGCAAACTGAGCTTCACTACTCAGTATTACCACTAAAAATAACCAAGCACAACCTAAATTTCTCATCAATTTCTATTCTTTTACCGCCTTTAGCATTACTTTACTTCCATCTGGCATTGACAACTGCACCAAGTACAAACCTTTGGCTATACCAGCCACATACACACGCATGGTTTCATCCAGTTTGCTTGCCATTAGCTCATTGCCATATATGTCTGAAATAGAAACGATTATATGATTGGCTATTTCCAAAGGCATATTAATAGTGAAATAGCTTTCAAAGGGGTTTGGTGATATTCTTATTGCATTAGTAGATTGCATAATGTCATTTATACCCGTAGTTGTGCCCGGATTTATACCCGTAGAAGTATTTTCATTAATAATATTCAGGCGAAAGTTTAGCTGTGCATCCATAGTAAAAAAGCCCGTAATGGTGCTTAATGTGCCTGCATTGAGTCCAGAAATGGTAATCTGATTGTAGCTTCCCAATTTATAACCCCCCGTAATAGTGGTAGCTTCACTATACAAGGCTAGATTGGTAGCCGATTTGAATCCCGTGCCTGTTATCAATTGCAAAGGCGAGGTAAATTCACTTACATCCATAGCAAACACAGTTCCATTATCGGTATAGGTGCCAGTAATTGTTGTAAACGTACCTGGCAATGTAGTCAGGTTCTTTATGCCAGTAATGGTAATGAAGTTAGGGAGGCTAGATTTATAAATACCCGATATAGTAGTATTTGCATTGGTAAAGAATATACTGGCAGTCGATTTGAATACGCTGCCAATATAAGAAGTAGTAGTTATTGGCTGCACAATTGGCTTTAATTCTACATCAATTCTTACCTTCAATGCCACAGGCAAGTGATCTGAAATATTGTAGAGGGCAGCTATTACTTCTGCAGGTGCCGAATCGTTTGGGCCATCGTTTATGGATTTATTGTAATGCAATCCATCGTTGCCAATGGCTTTATAGCTACCGGGAATATAATTTAACTTAGCCGAATCGTCTAATACCGAGCGGTTTGTGAAAATATAATCAAATCTATCGTCCATTCCACCACCTGAGCCGCAGTTTAATTGTCCCGCAGCTGCACATTGGGTGTGATAGGGTGCAAATTGGGCGTTGTTCCATGTACCCGTGCCAATGGAAGTATTGTTTCCTATATAAAAGCTTTTGCCCGCAGTACTTGTAAGGGCGTACACTGGGTCGTAAAAATTGATTTTTGTGTTGCTGTTTGTGGTAAAGTTAGCAATAGCTGCTTCGGTTGTTTTGTAGATGTTGAAATCGCCCATCACAAAGTAATTGCCTGTTGTGGTGTAATTGGTGCTGAGGTGTGCCATTATGTTTGCTGCACAACCCGCCCTTTCCGCTTCAAATGCAGAGCCGTTAGAGGCTTTCAAATGCCCTATAATACAAGTGAAAAAAGCATTGTCGTCTGCTTTAGAAGGGTTTACATATTTGAAATTGTAAAGAAAAAAACTTCTAGGTGTACATGAAATGATAGACTGCCCTACTAATTGTATTTTGGTTGAGTTATAAAATATAATATCTCCAATATCATCGCCATTTGAAGCGTATATGGCAGCTTTGTATTGGGTTCTGCCATTGGTGTTAAGCACATCGTTTAATAAATAATCAACATATAGTTGGCTGTTACCTATTTCATTTACACTAAATACATCAGGCAGAGTATAATTGATAAAAGTTCGTAAGTATGGATTCTTTTCACTCACTGGCAATGGAGTACAACTAATGCCAGGCGACCCATATCGAAGTATATTGTAGTGCACGATAGAAAGCGTATCGTAAAAAGGCTGGGCTTTACAAATAGCTATGTTGAATAAAAGAAGAACAGAAAGGTATATATTTTTCATTCGACTGAATGGGGGAGATAATAGAAGGAGTAATAGAAAAGATAAAGGCACACTTGAGTGAAGTGTGCCTTTATACTATAGGTTAATTTATTCTATTACTATTCTCTTCGAGAATGAAGAGCCTTTTACTTTCACTAGGTACATGCCTTTAGTAGCAATGGCATCTACTTGTATTACTTCAGTAGTAGAAGTAGTATCATATACTTTCGTGCCCAGCACATTGTAAATTTCAAAGCTCAATCCTGCCTTGGCCGCAATTTTAAATGAACCAGCCGTTGGGTTAGGATACACTTCGAAAGCATTCGCTGCTTCAAATTCTGAAATACCAGTTGTCGAAACTATATACTCAATATTCAAAGAATACAATGCAGCAATGTCTGATTCAGAGGTTACTTTATACACTAATTCCGATACAGTTGTAAGTGTAGCCTTTGGTGATACTGTAATTGTAGGTACCAATCCAGTAACTGTCACCCCAATTGGAAGTGTTACATATATATTGTTTCCAGCAATTATACCTGTAACCGTAGTATTCAAGCCCAGTGCCGTTTGCGGATAATACACATAAGAAAGCATTGCATTCTCTCCACTTAAAGTAGTAGTAGGTATCTCTGCTGCTACCGACACTACCAATTGGTAGCCTTTGCTAACACCATTTTCAGCAAATACAGTGTAATTTACAAAATATTGAGGATCAACATTTACATAGGTAGGCACTACCCCTGATGCAGGATTGATTGTAGCGTTTGCAGAAAGTAGAATAGTGGGTACTAAACCTGTAACAGTTGTACCAAAAGGAACAGTGACATTTACTGTGTTTCCTATAATAGTACCTACTACACTAGAGTTCAAACCAGCCTGAGGCAAATATTGAAATGAAACAATGCTATTTTCACCACTTTTTGGAGCAGGGTATTGAATGTCTGCATAAGAATAAGGAGCTATTTGATAGCCAGTATTTGAAGCAGGTGTAGAATTAAACTGTCCACCAAGTCCCACAATAGTCAAACTTGCCACTTTATTGTCTCTACCAAATAATTTGGTAAAGCTTTTGCCGAACAAATCATTTACTGCTGCATATACTCTCACTACATATACTACACCATTGATTGTAGCATTTACATTCATTCCATTACCCGATGGTGCGGCATTCCATGAAGTAGAGTCTACTAAAGCGACAACGCGTATTAATTTTGCTTCTACACTTTCATTAATCGTAGTTACATCCAATGGTGCAGGGCGAGATTTTATCGAATTATCAGCCGCTACTATACTGCTAGCTGTAAATTGAGAAAGACTGTTATTTTGCCCTAAAGTTCCTGCTACGGTTACGCTATTCCCTTCTGCTAACAATGTACCTGAAGCTGTCAGTGTTGCATATATTGAATTAGGAATTCTAATTGTATTCGCGCCAGTGGCATCTACAATCGAAAATTGAACACCGCCAGATAGGCCTACATTGGCTGCAATATTTTTACCAAGCAATTGACCTGCAATAGTAAATGTCAAACTACCTGGAATGGTTGATAAGCCAGTGACCGCACTGATACTATTTCTAACATAGCCCAATGAAGTAATACCCGATAATGTTAATGGTGTAGGGTTAGCAAATTCCCAGTTATAAACAAAGCCTGCCACTGTAGGGGTTGCTAAGCTAGCACCGTTGATAGTTACATCATCTAATCTCCACCTAATAGCTCCCAAGCTACTTGCTGAATATTTGAATGCAATATAGCCTGAGCCACTAGCAGTGAAGTTTTTAAATCCTGTAGCAGTCACCAATGCATAATCATCGGCTATTACATTCCATCCTGCTAAAGAAACAGGACCTGTGCCGGTATAATTAGTTGAGAATAAAACTTGTGTAGGTTTAGGCGTTCCCGCATCTGCAAAAGAGAAGCTGCCACCATACCCTACTGATAAATTGGAACCTACAAAACTTAATTTAGGTGTAATCAACCAGCTTTCCATAGGGCTAATTCCCGCTGAACCAAAACCATTGGCTACCATTCTACTAGTGGAGGTAGTAACTTCAAGAATCCAATTTGTTAATGATTTTGGAGTATAAATAGACCATCCCGAAACAGTTGGGTTTGCCGTGAATGTCTCTACTATCTTTGGTTGCGGCACTGCTGGTAAAGAAGTAACAGTTACCACAAAGAAATTATCAGAGCCATTTTCTGCTGTTACTTTAAATGATTGCATCATAGAATAATCAAGAGGGGTGTCGAATGATGGAATTACAGATGCTGCAGAAGATAAAACGCCAGCCGCTGTTAAAGCATTTAAATTGGTACCAAACGGCACGTTGATACCTACTACACTTCCTACAATATTTCCTACATAGCCTCCTTGCAAAGTAAAGCCTGTGATGCTTTTGTTAGATGAAAGTGTAAGTGATTTTATAGCAGTAACTGTATAGTTTTGGATGCTAATACCATCTTGGGCAGTAACTGTAAAAACTTTAGCAGTGTTAAAATCAGTAACGGAGGCAAATGAAGGATTCACTGTAGCGTTTGCTGAAAATGTACCTGTTGCTACTAAACTTGAAAGGTTAGAACTTGAGGGCACAGTTACGTTTATCATGCCGCCACTGATATTTGCCGTTACACCATCAAGTACAAATGTTAAGATATCATTAGAAGTAGAAGCAGGCACTTTCGCAGCATTTACGGTATATATTTGAGTGCTTAGATTTTCAGCTGTTACTGTGTAGTTTACAGGTGAACTAAAATCTTGTGCAGTTGCAAATGAAGGATTAACAGTAGCATTGGCAGAAATAAATCCATTGGCAGTTACACTCATCAAATTAGTTGCAAAAGGCACAGTAACATTGATCATACTTCCGTTTATCATTCCCGCTACGCCAGCTAGTGTAAAGCCTGTGATGGAATTGGCTGAGGAAATCGTAGAACCTAATATTGTAAAATTATAATCAATTAAAGGAACTGAAGGAGTAGTGGCTGCAAAAGACCAATTTGAAATATTTGCTACAGCAAGTTTTATGTCATTAGCTACACCTGTAATCGTCCCTCCATTGTATTTCCCAAAAAAATTAAGTGAAGGGTAGCTAATTGCAGTTTGACCAGCAATTAATCCAGCTGGAACTCCTGAGGAGTTTGAATTTGTGGCATCTGCTGCCCAATTGGCTCCAAAATTATTTATTGCATAAATAAACGTAGGAGAGGCGGGCGTACCTTGAAAAATAGAAATCTGGTCGCCTGAATTGGAAAACCCTGTATTGGATCCTAATTGAGTTTGGAAAGTGAAAGCAGAATTAATATTATTTCCAGATGTAGTAAAAGTCGCGCCAGAAGTTGAAATGTTTATTACAGTTCCTGCGTTTATTGCTGAAGTTACAGTAAAGCCAAAACATTGTTCTCCAAACCTAAAGTTATTTCCTGAAACTGACCAACCACAGTCAGTAACGTAGAACATTGTGTTTGCTTCTAAATCTTTCAAAGCAAGTATTGAATAGCCTTCTGGTGACCCTATGTTGAAGGCTGTTATCGCTAAGTCGCCTGGTGACAATATTGTCTGCCCTTGCACATTCCCTAAGAATGCCGTTGTCATACATAAAATTGTAATTAATTTTTTCATAACGCTTAAAATTTAGTTAAAGATTTGGTTAATCAAGCTGCCAAATGTAATTGTCAACTTCTTAAAATATTGTTTTTCTCAGTTATCAAATTGTTAAGTTTTAAAAACATTAACATAACATAGGCCTAATATTGGCACACAACTGTCAAAACTGGCTTCAAAACTAGGGTATAATGGCAGCAAAAACTTATGCAGTTTGGCTGGTTCGGTAAACCAACTGATTTTATGAAAGGGATTATTAGGAAGCTCTATATCAATAAAAAATAGCACTATTCCAATACTGAATGTTTGTATTTAAGTTTAAGCAATGGCTATTTGGCTTTTGTTTTTACATTTCAGGCTAAATAGTAAATCGAGATTCAAATTCAACCAAGCCATCCCATTTGCAAAACAGTAATGGCAGACCCAGAAAAAGCCGCCCTTTGTCATTACAAAATGAAAGAAGGCAAAACACGCTAACACACTTGTTGTAGGAATATTTGAAGCGTACTGAAGAAAATCCCAAAAAGTAAATAGCTTTAATGTTTCAAATTAATGCCGAATATTGACCCATGCCAAAATCTGCAGTTGCTATATCATTTGAAATATTTGAAACAATAGAATCTTTACCTGCCGATTTGCAAATGCTGGCATTAGCAGCCCAAGACATTACACACACTGCCTACGCTCCCTATTCAAATTTTAAAGTAGGAGCGTCTGTGTTGCTGGCAAATAAGCAAGTGGTTTCAGGGAGCAATCAAGAAAACAGTGCTTATCCTTCTGGGCTTTGTGCAGAGCGGGTAGCTTTGTTTTCCACGGCTGTGCAATATCCGCACCAAAAGATTGCTGCTATAGCCATAGCCGCCACAAAGTCCTACAGCTTTTTTTTAGACTGTGCCCCATGTGGTGCTTGCCGTGAGGTAATGATGGAATATGAGCGAAAACAACAGTCGCCCATAGCGGTATTGTTTCAAGCCGCCCAAGGCAAATATTATCTGGTAGCTTCGGTAAAAGATCTACTGCCTTTTAATTTTGTAATGTAAAATAGTTGCTTTGGGGCACGGAAGCTACCTTGTAGTTTCAAAAAGTTAACCAAATCATAATACAAGATTGGATAGCAGTACAAATGCGATACGCTAGCTTTACGCCCCTAACCATCCCATTATGTTGAAAAGATTAACTACTGCTCTTTTATTTTTTCTATTTCTCTCCCATCTTTTTGCTCAAATACCAACTGGCTATTATGCTAATGCCGATGGCAAATCAGGAGCCTATTTGAAAACTGCTTTGTATGATATCATCAAAAACCCGTCTGTAACATCGTACGGTGGGCTATATACTTCATTTTTAACTACTGATAAAAAAGCGAACGGTAAAGTTTGGGATATGTATTCCGACATACCTGGGGGTACACCTCCTTACGAATACAGCTATGGAAGCGGCACTTGCGGAAACTATGCTAAAGAGGGCGATTGCTACAACAGAGAGCATTCTTTTCCCCAAAGCTGGTTCAATAGTTCTTCGCCAATGCAATCCGATCTATTTCATTTGTACCCTACCGATGGCAAAGTAAATGGCATTCGAAGCAATTATCCGTATGGGGAAGTGGGTACAGCCTCTACGACTTCTCAAAATGGCAGTAAATTAGGAGCATCAAAATCGCCTGGCTATTCTAGTATAGTATTCGAACCTATTGACGAATACAAAGGCGACTTAGCAAGAAGCGTACTGTATATGGTGACCTGCTATGAAAACCAAGTAGTAGCATGGCAAGGCAACGGAAATGCTGACAACATCTTGGCGGGCAATACTTTTCCTGCTTTAGACCAATGGCATATCGATCTTTTAGCCAAATGGCATCAGCAAGATCCTGTTTCTACCAAGGAAATAAACAGAAATAATGCGGCATATGCTGTGCAAGGCAATAGAAACCCATTTATAGATCGTCCAGAATATGCAGGTTTGATTTGGGGCTTTGGCACCACATCGGGCGTAAATACCAATACCTGCACGGGCATTTCACCAACAACCCAGCTTTCTAACATAAATATTTCGGCCATAAGCCAAAATTCGGCTAGCATCTCTTGGACAAATGGAAACGGCAAAGGCAGGTTGGTAAAATTAAATAACACAAATACATTCAGCAACCCTACAGACAATGCAAATTTAGTGGGAAATGCTGCCTACATCTCAGGGGAACAAAATGTGTACAGCGGAGTTGGCCATTCGGTGGTAGTTACTGGCCTAAACACGCTGACCACCTACTATATTAAAGGTTATGAATATGACTGCACCACTGGCACAGGCTTCATTTACAATAACAACCCAAGCACCAACAACCCGAGCAGTTTTGCCACCCTTTCTGTTCCCTCTGCACCTACAGATGGATCGAACGGAACTATAATCGTGAACCAAAACTTTACGCCTTGCCCAGCTGTAGGATGGCAAACTATTCTGGTCACAGGCACAAAAAACTGGTTTTGCAATGCAGGCGGCTTTATGGAATGCAATGGTTTCATCAATGCTTCATCGACACCAGCTCAGGAAGCTTGGCTAATTTCGCCAGCATTTGACACACGTAGTTTTACAGGATTAACCTTTTCATTTAAGTCTGCAACTAGATATACAGACAACACGATTGTCCATCCACAAATCACTGTTTACTACGCCACCAACTATGCTGGTTCGGGCAATCCAACTTCAGCCAATTGGACACCAATTAACAATTTCAGCTATCCTGCTTCGAACACGGACATAAATGCAAATATTGCTTGGCTTTCAAGCGGTTTAGTTACCGTCAATGGCATTTCTTCTGCCAACGTTTATTTTGCCTATAGGTATAAATCTTCCGGATCGGGCTCAAATTCTTCCACAAGATGGCGGATTGACGATGTATTAATCAATGGTTTGTCAAGCATTACAGGATTGCCACCAGCAACTGCGAATAATGCACCTACAGCTTTGAATTTGACTTTAAGTGGCTTGGCATCAGACACTTTGAAGGGTTCACTTATCAACAGCATCTCAGATATTGACCTTGATAAAATATTGATTACCATACAAAACGAAGAAACAACGGCAAAATTCGGAACCGTATCTATATTTGAAGATGGCAGCATTGCGTACAAATCTACGGCTTTATTTACAGGTATCGACTTTTTCGAGTATACCGTATGCGACCCAACTACATGCACTTCAGGCATTATATATTTTGATGTGAAGTATGTAAATAAGGCACCCATAGCCAAATCTGATACTTTTATAGTTGCTAAAAACTTAGCCTTTTCGGGTTCTATCAATGATTTGTATTCCGACCTCAATAATGATGTACTTACATTACAATCGTTTATTGGCACTTTAGCAGGCGGCAGCAATTTTTTGTTGAATGCTAATGGCAGCTTCACCTTTATTCCTAAGCCTAGCTTTGTTGGGCTTGAAACGTACACTTATAAAGTTTGCGACCAAGATTCTTGCAGCTTTGGCAAGCTCAATTTTTCCATTGCCGGTATCACTAACTCGATGGAGAAATTCGCAGACAATTTTAAATTGTATCCACAACCTGTTTCCGATATTTTAATTATTTCTTCAAATAAAACTATTATAAAATCAATAGCCTTATACAATCTTTTAGGCGAAAAAATAGATGTACAAGCGGTAGACAATTCAACTTCTGTAGTTATAGATGTGAGTCACTTAAATGCTGGTTGCTATGTTCTGATGATAGAATCCGAAAACTTCATCTTCGCCAAACAGGTATTGATTGTAAAATAGATTTCGTACAATCCATATAGCCCTTTAATGCTTTAGGGCTATATGGATGCTACCAAAGCGAAGATAGATAGGCTTTTAACACATCTTTCCACTTGTATCTTGCCCAATAATTGATGAATTTTAGACAAATTTTTAAAATTTGAAGCAACCCTATTTTAGCCTAAAGCCCTACTATTTCTATTTGGCTATTTGCATTTGTTATTTTATAATAGCAGCCGCAATTCTTCTTTTAAGCCAAAAAGGGCAATCCGAACTATATATCAATAGTCATTTTA
Organism: uncultured Bifidobacteriaceae bacterium; assembly: GCA_964565665.1. Taxonomy (GTDB): domain Bacteria; phylum Bacteroidota; class Bacteroidia; order Cytophagales; family UBA9547; genus CAZMFZ01. The sequence continues at coordinate 31,727 of CAZMFZ010000016.1, forward strand.
CCCCTTATTTCGATACTTTTTTTAAATACTACACCAATTTGGGCGATGGTTGGTTTTACGCTGCATTCAATATTGCTTTGCTGTTAGTTGGTTTTTATGAGGTGCTGTTGGCATTAGTTACAATTTTAATTACCACAAGCATTATTCATTTGTGCAAAGAAATACTGTTTCATGGAATTTCTCGTCCAATGGGCTTTTTCGTCAGAGATTTGAATATTCATTTGGTAAACGGGGTAGATATTCACCTAGAAAATACTTTCCCTTCGGGCCACACTTGTACTGGCTTTAATATGGCCATTATGCTGGTGTTTATTTTGGTAAAATATCAGCCTGCATTTAAAAATATATGGGTTAGCTTCATTTTCATTTTGGCTTTTCTTATTGGCATCTCACGTATTTATTTAATGCAACATTTCTTGGCCGATACTATGGCAGGCACTTTTGTTGGTACTTTTGTTGCATTGCTCGTAATAGTTTTATTTGAAAAATATACCCCATTAAAAGACCATACATTTTGGAAGCGTTCGCTGCTGCGGTTAAAAAACTAGATGCATTAAGTGATAGGCAAATCAAATGGCTGATTGCCATTATGGGTGCATTGCTATTTATTCCATTTTTAGGCAAAGTGCATCTTTTTGATTGGGATGAAATCAATTTTGCCGAATCGGCACGTGAGATGCTGCTCACTCACGATTATTTGCGTGTCCAAATCAATTTTGAGCCTTTTTGGGAAAAACCACCACTTTTTTTTTGGTTGCAAGCATTGAGCATGCACACTTTTGGGGTAAATGAATTTGCTGCCCGATTTCCCAATGCTTTGGTAGGTATTGTCACTCTTGTATCGCTTTATCATATTGGCAATCAGTTATTCAACAGAAAGTTTGGCTTGCTTTGGTTAGCTGCTTATATAGGCTCATTTCTGCCACATTTTTATTTCAAATCCGGTATTATAGACCCGCTTTTCAATCTTTTTATTTTTCTAGGTATTTACCAGCTGCATCAAGCATTTACAAAAGAAAGGAATACAAAAGCGATAGGTTGGGCTGGGTTGTTTGTGGGTTTGGGCTTACTCACTAAAGGGCCGGTTGCTCTGCTCATTTCTGGGGTTACAGCCATTTTATATTTCGCTGCAAGGTGGAATTTTAAACTGAAGCACCTGCTGTACTTAGCATTATTTGGTTTTTTAGCAGTATTGGTAGCTGCCCTTTGGTTTGGGCTTGAAACTTGGAAAAACGGAACTTGGTTTTTACAAACTTTCATAGAATACAATTTAAGATTGATGAAAACAGAAGATTCTGGGCATGGCCAACCAATTTATTATCATCCTATTGTGCTGTTTTTGGGTTGCTTCCCTACAAGTATTTTATGCTTACAAATGCTTTTTAAAAATAAAGATGTGGCCGAAAACACCTTCGCTCTCACTATGCAATTGCTGTTTTGGATTGTATTGGTGATATTTTCCTTGGTAAAAACCAAAATAATACACTACTCATCGCTTTGCTATTTTCCAATTACTTTTTTGGCTGTTTTTTATGTGACAAAATATGGCATTGCAAAATGGCAGAAAATACTATTGTTAATTGTAGGCTCAATCATTGGTGTGGCACTTATAGCCTTGCCTTTCTTTGTACAAAACATAAATTTATTTTTGCCATATATTAAAGATGTATTTGCCCAAGCAAATTTGCAGGCAGATGTATATTGGTCTGGCTATGAGGCTATTGTAGGCATTATTTTTATTATTGGAACTGTATTGGGGTTGTATTTTGTAAAAGGCACTTCCAAACAATTAGCCATTATTTTTGCATCCGTAGCCTTATGCTTCGAGCTTTCATTGGTGTGGGTAGCCCCGAAGGTCGAAACTCACATTCAAGGAGCTATGATTGATTTTCTAAAATATACGCAATCGCAAGATTGCTATATTAAAGCCATTGGCTTCAAAAGCTATGCACAATATTTTTACAGCAATCGAAAGCCTGATTACAACCAAGCTATGGATGAGGAAACAAAGCTTGTGTATGGCAATATCGACAAACCGGTGTACCTCATTACCAAATGCGATAGAGATAACTACAGGCTAATCTCCGAGCTTGAAGTAGTACTTGATAAAAATGGCTGGGTAGTGTATAAAAGATTGCCAGCAGATGGAAAGAAGTAGGAATGGAGATGAATAGCCTATCAAGTTTATATGCTTGTGTAGGTATCTTTCAAATAAAAAAAAGCTCCAGATAAATTCTAGAGCTTTTATATTTATTGTTAACCTAAAAAATATGGATTTTATTTCAAAGCATCTTTGAATTTTTCGTTGTCTTTTACGTTCATAAATTCCAAATCGTCTAATGCTTTTCTTTTCATAGAATCGTCAAGTTTGAAAGCATTCTTCAACTGTGTATTCACACCATCAATATCTGTTAAGCGAGCAGCTGCAATGGCTGAAGTGTAATAGTACACAGCTTTCGTTGCATCTTTGCTGATGGCTTCATCAATAGCGGCCTTAGCAGCTTGGTTATCTTTCTTCAACAACAATGCCAACCCTTTGTCGAATGTAACCTGAGCATCAGTACCTGCAGCATTCAAATCTTGTATTGCAGCATCATATGTACCAGCTTTAATATCAAGCACACCTTGTATTCCTTTTAAGCCTTTATTTACATCGGCACTAGGTTGAAATTTGGCTGCAGAGGCAAGGGCTTCAGCAGCACCTGCTTTATCACCTTTCATCAATTTGGCAGTAGCCATATTCAAATATACTTCTGAACCTTCTTTCTTGTTTTTTGCAATTTCAAGTTTGGTCATTGCTTGATCTACCACTTGCATTTGGGTAGTGGCATTGGGTTCTTTTTTAGCTTTTTCTAAATACAATGCTCCCAAATTATTAAATGCTTCGTAGCTATCGTCACGTTTTGAAGATGCTAACAATATTGCTTCTTGCTCTTCAGGTGCTGGAGTCAAAGTAGCTGCATAAAGCAATTCTTTTGAATCTAAAGTATCAGCTTTGGTTTTTGTACCGTTGGCAATATTTTTAGCCATCAAATAGATTTGAGCATCAGATTTTTTAGGCTTTACTGTCAATACTTCAGTTTGTGCGTTTCTCAATTTTGGATAAATTTCTCTTTCCAACATTTTGTACGATTTCAATTTTTGAAGTTTTAATTCTTTTTGGTGGAAAGTTCCCTCTTCACCATCTACAATTGCCAGTATTTCTTGTTTTTGGGCTGCATTCAATTTCTTCACAGAATCTAACTGCACTTTCAAATCTGCCCAATCTTTTACTTTTCCTTTCACTACAAAAGTGATAGAGTCAGCTACTTTACCATAGTTGAATTTCTTCATTGTTTCACGATAGTACTTTTCTATCGTCATGGCACGTTGTTCAGAAAGCTTTTCATTGAAGGCTTCAAAACCTTCAGGTGAATGCGTTCCTACAATGTTTACTGTTCTGGTTACATATTTAGTAGCGATAAATTTCTCGAAAAATTTAGCTCTTGAGCCTTTGGTTTCTTTAGCTTCAAGTTTGGCTATTCTTTTTTGGAAGTAGAAATTTACAACTGTGGGTTGCAATTCTTCTCTATTATCGTATCCGTGATCTGCCATAGCAGTTGGATATACAGGTTGCACCAATAGAGGTGTAGTGATGATACCACTGGTTACTGTGATTTCAGGTGTTTTTTTCCCAGGTTTGTTCAAATCTCCCATTTCACCTACTACTACTACTATCCCTTTTTTCAAATTGTCGGCATAAGCAAATCCAAATTTGCTCGACATTGTGGGTGGTTTGGTAGCTGCTTCAGGGAAATCATTGCCATTAAATACAACTTTACCCGCATTCACGCGATTTTCAAATGCTTTGTAATCTACTGTTACAGTGTAAATTTTGTTTTTCTTCAACATTTTCACTGGTACTACTGCCGACATATCGAATTTTACTGAGTCACCATGCAGTTCTAAAGGGCTAGGATTGGTTTTTAATTGTTGTTCTTTGGCCAACTTATTCATGTCGACACCTGCACAGCCTGCTAAAAATACTGCTAGGCAAGCAGAAACAGATTTCAAATTAATCTTACTGTGTTTTTTCATTGGTGGTTTTTTTAAAAGTTTATGATCAAACAAATCTAAAACTCTATTACATTAAATACAATATTTTGTCACATTTTTATATATTTGTATAAACATATAATATGTTGAGATGATGAAATTTATACAAAAAGCTGAAGAAACCATTGGGTATTTTGAACAACAGTCGTTTGGGATATGTAGCTATTGGGGTGATATTTGGGGAATTTCTTCAGGCAAAATTAGAATGTTTTTTATTTATGCTTCGTTTATTGGCAAGGGTTCGCCTATTATTATTTACATGGCACTCGGATTTCTAATGAACCTTCGCAAATATTACAGATTACGCAGAAGCAAGCTGTGGGACTTTTAGTTTTTCACTTTTTAACCCTAGTTTTCAGCCACTTTTCTTTTCTGAAATTGATTTCAAAACCCTCCTTTACTAATAGTTGAGACCTTAAGCTACTATTAACTTAAAGTCTCAAAACAAAAATTTACTTTTACTCATTTTGGTATGCCTCAATTGGCACACAGGAACAAATCAAATTTCTATCCCCAAAAGCCCCATCAATTCTGCTAACTGATGGCCAAAATTTAGCAGCTTTAACGTATGGTAACGGATAAGCGGCTTTTTGGCGAGAATAAGCATAACTCCATTCATCAGCAGTAATGATGGCTGCGGTGTGAGGTGCATTTGTTAATACATTATTTTCTTTCGAGAAAATTCCTTTTTCTATTTCCTCTATTTCCTCACGAATTGCAATCATGGCATCGCAAAAGCGGTCTAGTTCTGCTTTCGATTCACTTTCGGTAGGCTCTACCATCAATGTACCTGCTACTGGAAAGGAAACTGTAGGTGCGTGAAAACCATAATCCATCAATCGTTTGGCAATGTCTTCTACCTCAATCCCAAAAGTTTTGAAACCACGGCAATCTAATATCATTTCATGTGCACACCTTCCTTTTGAGCCTGAGTACAACACAGGATAATATTTTTCTAGCCTCGCCTTAATATAATTGGCATTCAATATTGCGTATTCGGTAGCATTTTTCAATCCTTCTGCACCCATCATAGCTATGTAAGCATATGAAATAGGTAAAATTGAAGCACTGCCAAAAGGGGCAGCCGATACCGCCATTGCTCCTTTCCCATTGGAAAGGGTTGGGGCTAGCTGAACATGCTTGGGCAAATATGGAACCAACTGGGTAGCCGCACAAATAGGACCCATACCCGGTCCACCGCCACCATGTGGAATGCAAAATGTTTTGTGCAAATTCAAATGGCAAACATCCGCTCCTATCAGTCCCGGACTTGTGAGACCTACTTGGGCGTTCATATTCGCACCATCCATATATACTTGTCCGCCAAGCTGGTGAATCAGTTTACATATTTCAACAATACTTTCCTCATACACACCATGGGTTGAAGGATAAGTAACCATCAAACAAGCCAAATTAGATGCATGTGTATTTGCTTGTGCTTTTAAATCTTCTAAATCTATATTTCCTTTTTCATCGCACTTGGTTACCACTACTTTCATGCCAGCCATTACAGCACTTGCAGGGTTGGTACCATGTGCTGAAGAAGGAATAAGGGCAATATTTCTGTGATTGTCGCCTCGCGATTCATGATAGTTTCGAATAGTCATCAATCCAGCATATTCGCCTTGAGCACCCGAATTGGGTTGGAGCGAAACCCCAGCAAATCCTGTAATTTCAGCAAGCCATTTTTCTAGGTTTTTGAATAATTGTTGATATCCTTCTGTTTGACTGGAGGGGGCAAATGGGTGCAATTGCCCAATTTCAGGCCATGTGACAGGTATCATTTCACTAGTAGCATTCAATTTCATGGTGCAAGAGCCCAATGAAATCATGCTGTGAACCATAGATAAATCTTTGTTTTCCAGCATTTTAATATATCTCAACATTTCATGCTCCGTATGATGGCTATTGAAAACGGGATGGGTGAGGTAATCTGTAGTGCGAACTAAATTTGCTGGAATATTTATTCTTGCCGTAGATAAAGAAACACTTTCCAAATATTTTCCTTTCAAAGAAGCAAATGTGGCCGCAATCGTTTCTATTTCTTCAAAAGTGGTGGTTTCATCTATTGAAATTCGAACTTCACTTTCATTATAATAAAGGTTAATTTGTTTCTCCTCTAACTTAATTTTAAGATTAAGAATATCCTTAGTTTCTAGTTTTACATTTATTGTATCGAAAATATCAAGGCTGTTGATTTCGAAACCCGATTCCACTATTGAGCTAGCCAAAGCAATAGCCAATTTATGGGTTCTTTCTGCAATATTCTTCAATCCTTTCGAGCCGTGATACACCGCATACATGCTTGCCATCACAGAAAGTAATACTTGAGCTGTACAAATATTAGAAGTGGCTTTTTCTCGCTTAATATGCTGTTCGCGAGTTTGCAATGCCATTCTATAGGCTTTATTCCCGTGAGTATCCACAGATACACCAATAATTCTACCAGGCATTTGGCGTTTAAAAGCATCTTTAGTGGCAAAAAAACCGGCATGTGGGCCACCGAAACCCATAGGAACGCCAAATCTTTGCGAACAACCCACTACCACATCAGCCCCCATTTCGCCTGGAGGTTTTAATAATGTAAGTGCCAATAAATCAGCTGCTACCGACACAAATACCGCATTTTCCTTAGCTGCAGCAATCAGATTGCTGTAATCTTCCACCGTGCCATCACTACATGGGTATTGCAATTGTATTCCAAATATCCCAGTTTCTGTGATGTCAATTGCATGAATATCAACCACTACTAACTTTATTCCGAGTGGAGTAGCTCTCGTTCTTAGCACATCTATTGTTTGTGGAAATACCTGATTAGAAACCGCGAAAATAGGTGCGTCTTTCTTGGCTCCCGTTCTCAAATTATAGAGCATCGCCATGGCTTCGGCTGCTGCTGTGGCTTCGTCAAGCAACGAAGCATTGGCAATCTCCATGCCTGAGAGTTCGATAATTAGCGTTTGATAATTAATGAGTGCTTCTAGCCGACCTTGGGCAATTTCAGCCTGATAAGGTGTGTAGGCAGTATACCAACCCGGATTTTCAAAAATATTTCTCAGAATAACATTGGGCGTAAATGTGCCATAATAACCCTGACCAATAAAAGTTTTGAATACTTTGTTTTGCGATACCAATGCTTTAAATGATTTCAAAAACTCGTTTTCAGTTTGTGCCTCTGGCAAATCCATCAATTTCTTCAATCGGATGGCATCGGGAATGGTTTGAGAAATAAGCTCTTCAATACTTGATGCCTTAATAATTATTAGCATTTCATTGATTTCATTTTCAGATTTGCCACTATGGCGATAGGCAAACGAACTTAAAGCATCAGTATTGGTCATTTATAAAAAGGAAATTTAGATATTTAAATTACAAAAGAGTGTTGAAGGAATAAGTTTACAAAGGTAAATGATTGAAGCTTTTTTAGGAGAATCTGATAATTATTTAAAGTCTCATAATAACTTTATTTAAATCTGACCTGCAAATTTAACTTAATAAATATTGCCCTTTATTTTGGTATAATTTACCAAAATCGTGTCTTTCACTACTTGCTGTTTCAAGTTTTGTATTCAAAAATAGATAATCTTCATATTGGTTTCTGTTGTATATGTGATAACATAAAACTTCTCCATTTTCCTTAACAATTAAGGAACCTCCAGTAGGCATTATAAGTACCTGTCCATACTTTGGAGGGTGTCGTGCCTAATGCCACATCCGTTAAAAATCGCTTAATTTTATATTCGTAAAAAGTATGTGCAAATTGAATATCGTAATTTAAAGGATTCGATTTGTTAATGTATTCAGTCAAATCTTTTAACGAACATAAAGTTGTGGTGAAAAAAGTTAATTCTTTCATTTTCAGTGTATTAAAAACTGCCACACAATTTTGCAAATTTTTCACAATATTTTTTCCCCAAAACCATATAATTTATATCTCATTTATTTAAAAGGAGCAAATTTCAAATACAAAATATTGCTATTGCCCTTGCTCTAACAACAATATTGCCCTATCAAGCACATTGTCTTTTTTACCTTCCGTATCTGCAATGGGCTTTATTAGAATATCGGGTGGTAAGCCTTTTCCCTCAAATATACGCTTTTCGCTGTCAAATGTGGCTCTTTCTGCAAGCTGAACAAGCCAATTGTTGGGCAATCTAAAATTGCCCGTAAAGTCTTTCTCTAAGGCACGGTCGCTTTGAATGCTAATTATTGGGCCTTGAGCGCCACCCGTGGTATCACCAATTAGGGTTACATTGGGCAAGTTGTGCAATGCCAAGGCGGTGAGCTCGGATGCACTAAAGCTATACCTATCGAGTAAAATTACCAAAGGCTTGGTGAAAGCTTGTGTGCCAGAGAAAGAGGCAGTTTCGAAAACAAAGGGCGTCATTTCATATCTGTCTTTCCCCAACCTGAATTTAGAGTATCCCCAGGTATAATTTCCCTGCACAAATTTGGAGATTAGATTCTTAAAAGCAGTGGCTGTGCCGCCACCATTGCCTCTCAAATCAAGTATTAATCCATTCAATTTGGATTCTTGGATAGATTTCAGAATAAAATTAAAATCATCGTTTTGCTGTATATTCTCTAAAGCAGAATGATATTCATAGCATCGCAAATAAAAAAGATTAGAACTTTTTACTCTACTAAAGAAAAACTCTGGAATATTAGTTGCGTTTTTTATATAGTAAAATGAATATAAGAAACTATAATTGGTATCTGTTTCAATATAATTATTTAAAATAATATTATCATTATCTACATAAGGATGTTTTTTACTGTAATTATTTGTAGAGAAGCCATTGTAAATAGTAGTTGTGTCATTTGCATTATACACCAATCTATGGCCATCGATCAGCTTATCCATCATTTGGAATATCACAGATTTGAATCCGTTTTCTGACATTCCCGAAGTTACTTTGGGGCGAAATTCGGTGTAAACATCATCCCAGTTTACATTATCATAGGAGAAAAAAATATAATTGTCGTTTACGCCATGCCAAAATGCCTCGAAATTGGTTACATAATCGTCTGAATTGTAAAATGTAGGCAAATCTTCGGTTTTGCGGCACGAAAAAATAAATAATAAGAACAATACAACCCATTTACTCACTTTGCTCTTCTTCTTCAGGTTCATTTTCTTCTATTTTCTTGTGGATTTTTTTGGGTTTGAGTGTCAATAAAAATCCTGCGGAGAAGCTCCAGTTTCTATTCATTTGTGGCAAATAATATTTAGGTTGGCTGGCTTCAAATACAAAACGATCGGCAAATCCATGAGAATAACGGGCTTCAATGAAAATTTCACCTCTTTTAATTTTATAAGCCAATCCGCTGCCTGCTACCAAACCATAGTCTATTCGATTGTCTTTGCGTTTGTTTGTGCCAAAGTCATTGTCGAATTCATATTCCTGTTCTGCCTCTTTTCTTTTAGGACTGATATCACCCAAATTATAGGTAAAAAGCGAAGCATAATTGTTAGCAGAAAGCCAATAAGCACCATAAATGCCTGCATTGATATAGAATTTAAAGCTTCGGCTCTCGGTAAACCATTTTAGCATTACTGGCACCTCCAAGTATCGCTTTTGCAATTCCCAATAGCTGCTGTTTTGTGTATTTTTAACGTCAAATAAATAGCTGTTATAATATTTGCGTACCGCATAGCCTTTTTCAGAATACAATACTTCTGCTCGTATTGAAAATTGGGTTTTGATGGCATGATCATATACAAATCCAAACTGAATCCGATTAATGTGTTCGCCTTGGGTATACCCTATATTTCTATTGTCGGTATCGGCCCAGGCGTTATTTAAGCCTATTTTTGGCCCAAAAAGTATTTGAGAATGGCAAAGAGAAGAGGAGAAAAGGATAAATATAAAAG
>CAZMFZ010000017.1:0-16737 GCA_964565665.1 uncultured Bifidobacteriaceae bacterium
GTGTTTTATTAACTTCCATTAATAAAAACTTTATAGGATTTTTCTAAATACTTCGATTTCACAAGTTTTCTCCCCCAAAGGGGCATAGCCGTCAACCAGAATCAAATTTCAATCAAAAACCCTCATCCCCAACCCCTTTCCCCAATGAGGAAAGGGGCTTCCTCAACTCGAGCATTTGCTCAAATTCATCGGAAAGAGAATTTTAAAGCATGTTTGTTAAAACTGGTTGACGGCTATGCCCAAAAGGAAGGATTAAAGTACGGATGTAAAGAACATAGAGAGCCTTTTCAAGATGCCTTTCAAAAAGTATATCCTATTGACATTCCAAAGCTAGGAACAACAGGCGTATTAAAAATAAGAGTAGCATTAAAAAAAGTTTGATTGTTATCACCAAATTTTCTATTTAATTCACCATCGCCTGTCTGATAAAATCCCCAAAGGGGAATGAAATTTGCCCTTAGATTAAACTTGCCTAGTATTTGCTTTATTCCAATGCCAGTAGAAAGTAAAAGTTGAGATGAATTTCTAAAAGGCTTTGTTTCAGCATCGCGCTGGCTAGCAATAAGGTAAGTAATTCCACCTATTAACTCCAGCTTTGTTCTTTTCGATCCAATGCCGTAATACACATTTGCCGGCATGGAATAAACTCGAACATTTTTCAGAGGCAAAATCCCAAAACCCACTGCTGCACTTAGGTAATTATTTCTTTTTTCAAATATCTGTCTCTCGAAATTTACTGAGTAAATTACGCTTTTTCCTAAAATTCTAAATTAATAGTGTTTTTCCCTTGCGATATAGCATCCTGAAAGTTAAAAATGATAATTAGCGCTAAAAATAAGTTTTTCATGGCGTGGTAATTAAATTTTGGTTTTTGTTAATATCCGTTTTAAATCTTAAGAAAAACAAGTGATTGACTATCCAATTTGGATTTTCCCAAGTTTATCAGATGCGAGGGAATTAATTAATAGAATTTGTCCAATCATTTCCTGGATCTCTTACAGTGCATCTTTTTGAAAATCATTGAATCGCCTATCCCTTATCCTTAATGAACAATCATCGTACCATTCAAGTGCTGTAGTACTTTGGTAAATAAATCTCCAATTTGTCTGGCCACCTGAAGGCTCATATATTACCCCTATACAATACCCGCTAGCAGGTATTTTTATAAAATAATGAAATTCCCTTTTAAGAGATTTAACATTGAAAATTAATAGTTTAACTATTGATTTTCAATGGTAGTAATGTATTATCATAGAAATATCATAGCTTGTATTATGATTTTCAATGTTGAGCGAATAAATTTGTAGTATGTTAAATAGAAGATTTTATCGAATTTAGACAAAAAAGCTCAGTTATTTTCCTGCTGTGGTAATACTTGGACCTCGCCAAGTAGGCAAAACTACATTTGCACTCCAAGTAGCAGAATCGAGATTAAAAAAAAGTATCTATTTAGACCTAGAAAGCCGTGCCGATTTGGTAAAGCTTTCAAGCGACCCAGAATTATTTTTAGAAAGCCATAGCGACAAACTGGTGATTCTAGACGAGGCACAATTAATGCCAGAAATATTCTCCATTCTTCGCCCGCTTATTGATAGGAATAGAGTTACTGGTCGATTTTTGTTGTTGGGTTCGGCCTCGCCAGGCTTAGTGAAAGGGGTGTCGGAATCTTTGGCAGGTAGAATGAGTTATTTGGATTTGTCGCCTTTGCAACTATCGGAAATATTGCCCATGTATAATATGAATACACATTGGTTCAGAGGTGGATTTCCCAATGCGTTTCTAGCTCCAGACGACCATTTGTTTGCCGATTGGGCTGAAAGCTTTGTACGTTCATATATAGAGCTAGATTTCAATCATTTATTTGGCTACAATCTTAACCCAAGTTTGATGAATAGGCTCTGGCAAATGATAGCCTACAACCAAAGCCATATTTGGAATGGAGAAGAATTTTCCCGATCGCTTGGAGTTACTACTCCAGTTACAAACCGTTATTTGGAGATATTGGAAGGCGCTTTTTTGGTGAGGCGATTGTTGCCTTGGTTTGTAAACAATGGCAAAAGACTAGTGAAAACACCTAAAATTTATTTGAGAGATACAGGAGTGTTGCATTATCTAAATCGAGTAACAAATTATGACGATTTGCAAGGCCATCCAATAGTGGGGGCATCGTGGGAAAGCTATGTGATAGAGCAAATTATATTGCAAAAAAACCAGGTATCGATGCTTATTTTTATCGCACACATAGCGGTGCGGAATTAGATTTGGTATTGGTGAAAGCCGATAAACCTTTGGTGGGTATTGAAATAAAATATTCCAATGCTCCATCAGTTTCAAAAGGCTTTTACCAATCAATTGAGGATTTGCAAACCGAGAAAAACTTTGTAATCACACCCAATAGCTATACTTATCCCTCAAAAATGGCTACTGTTTGCTCTTTGAGTCATTTTATATTAAAGGAACTGGAGAAGATTGGTGATAAAATGGATGGCTAAAGCTGGCATTTCAATGAAGTGGTTTTAATTAAACTACCTATCCAATATTTTTACTCCTATTTGGCAACTTAGGCAGGCTTTGCTGGTACAGAAAGTATTGAAAAGCTCAATCATGGCTTGCGAATCAAAAGCATTGGCAGGTTTTTTACCATATTCCTGCCAAATTCGTGTAATTTTATTGTTTTCCGCTTGTATAGATTCTAATAATTCAACTGCCCTCTCTGAATAAGAATTATCATTTCTATACTTGCTAAATGCCACAAGCAAGGTAGCTACTACATTTATCAACAAATTGTCTAATGCCAAATCGCCCAAACCTTTGGTATGATTTTCAAATGATTTGCCAAATCCATAGTGGCTATGCCAATAATGGGAGATTGGAGATTTGAAAATTGATTTTATATCATTTATGCTTTGTAAATCAATAAGTTTTGCGTGTAACTGTCCGTTTTTATAATAAAGAGCAGCCAATTGTGCAATTCGTAATTCGGGAAAATTGTACGGACGAAGCCTCAAATGTTTCCATTCTTCAAGTTGCAATTGCCTATCGAGCCCATATTTATGCTTTAAAAAAATGTATTCCTTTTTGAGTTTTTGGTGATAATCGTCTTGTATTTCATATTCTAGAAAACCTGCCATACCAAAAAGTAAAGCTTCGGTTGTAAACAGATTTTCTGAGGTTTTTAGCAATAGTTTCAACGGCAAATTTTCAGCCAAGCGGGTAAAGGCTTCGTTATTTACCTTCATTCCAAAATGCTGTGCTATCAATTGATAAGTTGTTTCTTCCCAATCATTAAGGTTGTTTTCTAGCGTTGCTAAAAGCAATTCCGATTTTCGTTGCAGCCTGTGGGAAAGTGTTCTCGCTAAAGTGGCATTGAATACTATGGGTTCGATTTCTTTGACAAAATTTGAGCAAGGTACTATTCCAATATTCTGAAAAAGCAGATTGCCTTTTACTATCAATTCATTGGAAATCAAGCCTTTAAGTGCCAATACAGGAATGGTATTGCCTTGTTTTGTAATGGTATTTATGCCTTCGTCATGCTCATACACCACATGCAAAATCACATTATTATAAGCGGGGTGATGTTGATGGCTATGTTGAAGCCAACCTGAAGTGGCCAAATGTATTTCCACACTTCCGACCCATATCAAATTATCGACCTTTATTTTTGCCAGGGCAAAATCAGGTCCTTCGTCACTATTTTTATACCCTTTCTCAATAATTTCTATTGCCAAACCTTGGGTAGTTTTCAAGCCTTGGTGTTCAAAATATTGGTATTGCCACACAAATTGCAAAAACTGTTCGTTGAAGGGTAGCTTCATTTAGGCGATATTTTGAGTGTAGCAAAGGCCAATATAGCTAGTTCGGAAGTAAGGATGTATATCTACTTATACAGCTTTTCTCTCAATGCCTTTATTTCCGGGTTTAAAATATATTCATCATAAGTCATCAACTTGTCTATCAAGCCTTTAGGAGTTATTTCTATTATTCGGTTGGCAACGGTGTTTATAAACTCATGATCATGTGAAGTAAATATTACTGTGCCTTTATAATCTTTCAAAGCATTGTTGAATGCCGTGATTGACTCCAAATCTAAATGATTGGTTGGCTCATCAAGCATTAGCACATTGGCTCCAGTCATTATCATTTTTGAAATCATGCAACGCACTTTTTCTCCTCCTGAAAGTACATTGCATTTTTTAAAAGTTTCTTCCCCTGAGAAAAGCATTCTACCTAAAAATCCACGAATATACGTTTCGTCTTTTTCGGTAGCATATTGTCGAAGCCAGTCTATTAAATTAGCATCTACTTTGAAAAATTCTGAATTGTCGGCTGGTAAATAAGCTTTGGTTATAGTAACGCCCCATTTACATTCACCTGAAGCTTGCTTTTCATTTTCTGATAATATTTGATAAAAAGCGGTGGTTGATAAGCCGTCTTTTGCCAGTATTACCACTTTATCGCCTTTTTGCAATGAAAAAGATACTTTTGAAAACAAGGTATCACCATCAATAGATTTGGCTGAAAGGTTTTCAACAGTCAGAATCTGGTCGCCTGCTTCGCGCTCTTGTTTAAATTGAATACCAGGATATTTTCTTGTAGAGGGCTGAATTTCTTCAATATTCAACTTCTCAATCATTTTTTTACGCGCAGTAGCCTGCTTCGATTTGGCCACATTGGCACTAAATCGCTCGATAAATGCTTGCAGTTCGGCTTTGCGTTCTTCTGCTTTTTTGTTTTGGTCGCTGCGTTGCTTCAAAGCCAACTGGCTCGATTCGTACCAGAAAGTATAATTGCCCGAATACATACTTATTTTACTGAAATCGATATCTACCACGTGGGTACAGACCGAATCTAAAAAGTGCCTATCATGCGAAACCACAATTACCGTATTATTGAAATTTGCCAAAAAATCTTCCAGCCACATGATGGTTTCCACATCTAAATCGTTGGTGGGTTCATCTAATAAAAGAACATCAGGGTTGCCAAAAAGTGCCTGTGCTAATAACGCACGCACTTTCTCGGCTCCATTTAAGTCTTTTATTAACTTGGTATGTGAATCTTCTTTTATGCCTACTGAGCTTAATATTTGTGCGGCCTCGGTTTCAGCTTCCCAGCCATTCATATCTGCAAATTCGGCTTCTAATTCAGAGGCCTTGTTGCCGTCTTCTTCCGAGAAATCGGCTTTTTCATATATGGCCTCTTTCTCTTTCATTATATTCCACAAGCGTTTGTGGCCCATAATTACAGTGTCTAGTACTGCAAAATCGTCAAATTCATAATGGTTTTGTGTAAGAACTGCCATTCTTGCTCCTGTATTGAGCGATACATTGCCAGAGGTAGGGTCTATTTCACCCGAAAGTATTTTTAAAAAAGTAGATTTTCCCGCACCATTGGCACCTATTACACCATAGCAATTGGAATTGACAAATTTTAGGTTCACATCTTCAAACAAAACTCTTTTGCCGAACCTCAATGAAAGATTAGATACTGTAAGCACTGGTTAAATTATTATCAGTTGAAATATTTATATTTTTAAACGTATTGCAAAGCTAAGCCAAACCCTTTTATCTGCATTGCTAAATGCCATAAAAAAGCCATTTTAAGTGTGTAACTCAAACCTAGTTACAAAAAACAGCCTATTTGTATCTTTCTAATTCTGGTGTATAAGATTGTAAAAAATTCCTTTTGCCTTGCTTTTATTATATTCTATCGAAAAATAAGTAAATATTGACGATGATTGTGCCACTGGCATGAATTAGTTCCGTATAAAAAGAAATTCACAACTTATCTTACGGCTATGTACGGTATCAATCTTCAATACAAAATATTTTATCCTGAAGTAGGCGATAAATATATTTCCTCTGTAGGAAAGCAAAAGCAACCAGTGGGTCTGAAATTAGGTCAGACAAATAGTAATCAAAGTGCTGATAAGCATAAATTGTATCAGTATTGATAGCAATCTCAATTACACTTATTTTCTTTTTTAAAAAGTAAAACATTAGGAAACGGAAGCTTTCATGGTGTCATAAAGCTTGTTTTGTACTTGCATTATCGACTCGAAAAAATCTTCCGAGGTGGCATCAATATCGTTTACAATGCAGCTTTTTAATCCTTCTTCTAACACTTCTTTATTAAGATGTTTGCCAATGAACACTATTTTGTTCATCCGTTGCTCATTGCCCCACTCACCCCCAGATTCGGTTACAAACTGATTCATCACTGATTGTAATATCACTTTTTTGTCGAAATCTTCAAGATATAATATGCCTTTGCCACGGTAGAAAAGCCCTGTTCCCCAATTGAGCATCACATTGAGCCAAGCATCAAGCTTTAATACATCTAACGGTTCGGTAAAGGAAAAACTCACACTCGACACCCCTGATTTATGTAAATGCGAAATTTCGTTTTTAAACAATGAAGGATTAGCGGTGTTAGAATTTAGAGAAAATTTCTTTGGTTTGGCTCTTTCTTTTTCGAGTTCAAACTTTGTTTTCAACACCGCATCTGCCTCAAATCCTTTAATTTCAAGCAGATTAAGCCCAATAACTTCCCCAAATGTACTTTCATATACTTTCGCCAAACCATTTATATTCTCAATAACGTTTTTAGCCGTCTCTATTTGGTATTCATCTACAGCATCTACTTTATTGAGAAGAATAATGTCTGCCAAAGCTATTTGTTTCGAAGCTTCAAACTGGGATTCCAATTGTGTTTCGATATAGCGAGCATCTACCAAACAAACAATGGCATCGAGCTTGAATTGGGCTTGAGTTTTATAATCAGAAATAAAACTCAAAGCAATAGGACCCGGATCGGCAATGCCTGTTGTTTCTATTATTAAATGTGTAATGGCTTTGTTTTCGGCAATTTTGGCAAGTGTTTCGCTCAATTCACCACTTAGTGAGCAACAAATACAACCGTTTGCCAATTCAAAAATGCCTTCGTCTTGCTTTGTTACAAGTTCGCTATCGATTGAAATTTCTCCCAATTCATTTTCAATGATGGCAATTTTTTTACCCTCGTTTTGGCTAATGATTTTGTTGAGCAAGGTAGTTTTGCCACTGCCTAAAAAACCGGTGAGAATAGTAACTGGTATTCGACTGAATGTTTGAGAATCGCTCATTTTAATTTGGCTCACAACCCTGAAGAGTGGCTATTTTAAAGGTAAATAACGATGTTTTAGACCAAACTATTAATTTACAGGCTAATATAGTATTGCAAACTTTCAATCATTTCATTGGTAGTAATGTCAATATCGTACGTGCTCTTGCCTATTTTCTCAAGTAATGAAAATTTCACTTTGCCAAAGCTGTTCTTTTTATCTTGAAGTGTGATGGGCACAATTTTCACAATTTCTTCTTTATTGATGGCTGGCTTTCCATAGATAGAAATAATATAATCGACAATTGTTTGCAGCTCATTATCAACAATATAACCTTTGAGTTTCGATAGCCAAGCCTCCGCAATCATGCCAATCGCTATGGCTTCGCCATGTAGTAATTTCCTGTCTTGGTGAGCAAGAAAATAAGTTTCTACGGCATGGCCAATCGTATGCCCAAAATTAAGAATTTTCCTTAATCCAGCCTCTTTAGGGTCGGCTTCTACTATTTTAGCTTTAATTTCCACCGAACTTTGAATCAAACTTGTCCAATCGAAATGAGTATCTTCTATCTCTTTGTTTGAAATTTTACGAATGTTTTTCCATTCATTTGCATCTGCAATCAGGCAATGCTTGATAATTTCGGCAAAGCCAGAACGCACTTCTCTACGCGTGAGTGTTTTCAAAAATCCAGGATAAATATATACAGACTCTGGTAGCTGAAATACGCCAATATGATTTTTTAATCCATTGAAATCTATGCCTAACTTTCCGCCCACACTTGCATCTACTTGAGAGAGTAAAGTAGTTGGGATTTGAACAAATGAAATGCCACGTTTGTAGGTAGCGGCACAGAAACCGCCCATATCGCCAATTACGCCACCACCAATATTGATAAGAAGGCTTTTTCGGTCCATTTCAAATTCGGTTAGCTTCTGCCAAATCCTTGCCGCAGTTTTCAAAGTTTTTTGCTCTTCGCCCGATTTTATCTTGATTAAATGATGCACCGGAAGCACGCTAAATAATGGATAGCAAAAGTTGTAGGTGTTTTCATCGACCAATACCGCAGTTTTGGAATATGGGTTGCCTTCGAATAAGGGCAATAATCCCATGAGCGAGCTATCTAAAAAATGAATATTATGGTTTTCCATCTGCATAATTGAAATTAAAAAACGTTCCTATTTGAAAAATAAGAACGTTTCGATATTAAAAAGCTATTTAAGCTACAATCATAATGCACGTTTTGGAGCATATAGAATAGCTAGGTCAACAATTGCATAAAGAAATGGCTGAAAAGCAAGCATAGATAACTATCATACAAATGCTCTCTCACCATTGCCTATTTCAATGTAAATCCACCTCTGCCTATCAGTCCACCTTCGCAGTATATTTCTATTAAATGTTTGCCTGGTTTGTAGGCCGAACCCTTGCCATATACAAACGAAACCATTTTACTGGCTTGTTCATACAACATTTCTTGCTTTGCGGTATAGTACACATCTTGGCCATTGGTTTGGAAACTGCCTCCGCCTGTGCTCAAATCATATAAAGCCGCACCATCTGGCTCTATTAGTCTTACATAAAACACTTTGTTTTCTATTTTCGCTACTTTATTTTCTAGCACCTCAAAAGTCACTTTTATTTTCTCTACTTTTTTGGCTTTGTAAGTCAATTCATCTATTTCTTTGTCTTTTCTAATAAATGTAACTTTCACATTGGCCGCTTTAAGTACTTGTGCTTGAGCCACTTGTTTTGTAAGCTCTTCTCCTTTATTTTTTAGCTGACTTACCGAATCATTGAGGGAAACTTGCTTGCGTTTTAGGTCGTTGTTTTCTTTAAACAAATTGTCTCTTTCATCGCGAAGTGTGCCTATTTCTTTGTCTTTATTGGCCATAATATCGTCATACTGCGATTTTAGCTGGTTGTATTTGGCTTGAACGGCAGCCATATTTACAGAAAGACTTCTTTTGTCTTTTTTCAATTGTCGTATCAATTGACCCATTGCAGAAGTATCGCCTCCCAACTGGGCAATTTCTCTGTAGCGGCTTTCAAGCTCTGATTGAATAGAATCTACTTTATAGCCATATATTTTTAACTCTGCATCTTTATTGGAAATTACTACCGTTTTTTCTGCAATGTCTTTTTTACTTTGATTTTGCAGGTAAAGTTGAATTACATTGATAATTAAAAGTGTAATGATAATTGCCATTAGCAACCATCTTTTGCTGGAATTTTCTGTTTCTGGACTATTATTTGCCATGGGGAAATTAATTATGAAAGCACAAAAATAGAATTTTAATACAAATACTTATAGCCTTGATGTGTAATATGTTAGAATTTCAAGGTAAAATTCCGCTTTGAATATTTATCGGAGAAAAAAACCATGCCACATTCAAATAAGTTTACCGTTAAAGTTACGCCTGTACGATTGATTACTTTCTGCCATGCTTGCGTCATTTCTTCCGACCAATATATATCGTCAACTACCAAAATCGAGTTTTGGTGTAAATTTGGCAACAGCATTTCAAAGTACCGAAGAGTAGGTGAAAAGCGATGGTTGCCGTCTAAATACACGAAGTCGATTTTGGAGTTTAGGGTTTGAAGTAACCTTGGCAGTGTATCATCAAAGTTGCCATCAATGAATTTGATGTTGGTCAAATTGAGTTGAAAGGCTGTTTTTTTTGCCAATCGAATCAAATCCAGATTGCCTTCCAAACTGTAAACACTTGCATTTTTATTGGCACTTGCCAAATATGCTGTCGAAATGCCAAGTGAACTGCCAATTTCAATAATAGTTTCGCATTTCAAATACTGAACAATATTGAATAAAAGTCTTGCCTTCTTTTGTGATGATAAAGAAGTAGCTGCTATGTTTTTTAACGATTTGGTTTTGATACGCGTTCGCGTGCCTGCTCCGAAATCAAATTTAGAAATTGGTGTTTCATCATTCAGCAATTTACTTCTTATGGCTTCAATAGCCTCAAAATCAGCATTCCGCTGTCTGTTTTTAATTACTTTCAAATAAAAATTATACAAAAACGGGGCATGAATGGCATGTTCGTTTTGGGCTCGAAAAAAATAGCTTATGTAATGCAAGTAATTCAAACTAAAAAGCTTAATGGGGTAAAATTTAAATTTTATTATCGCCTCATTTAAGCGTGTTTCTAATCAATTTTATTTTTAGAAGCTCTGCTAAATCTATTAAATCTTTAGGTCTTTTTGTGGCTTCTTTTGTCATTATCAAATAGTTGATATATAAAAATGGTACTTGTATTCCCTCTATGTTGCCTATTGATACAGAAAATAGGCATTTTTGGAAATCGATATTTTCTAGGCCAGGAATTGTAGTCATCAAATCAAGCACCAAATTAGAAGAAACATAAAAATCTGTCTATCCAGCTATAATTCTATATTTTCTAGGGAGGGAAAATCACCAATTTCAAGCTCTAGGAATGCTTTTCTAAGATTCTTTCTGTTTTCTAATGTATCAAGAATTCATAAATCCATAACCTCGCCAAACCTTGCACTTCATGGATGTATGATGCATAATCTCCAACTACTATATATTTAACTTGATTCTTATTCGAAAATGACCAGACTTCAAATATATCTTTATCTAGAATATCCATTCTATTTATGAGTAATCTTCATTTTGTCCATAAGTATTTGTCTTTTCATTAATGAAGTAAGCGCATAAAATTTTGCAGTATCTGACTTAAACACAGCTTCCTTCAGTCTTTCCAGGTTTTTCTGTTCTATTAACGGGTCGTTTACTGCTTGTAGCATATGTATAAAGTTTGGCAGTAGGTTCAATAGTACCTATTTGTTATACAAATTATTGATTGCCTATTCACAGTGTGTCGGCCGCTGCCTCATTTCCTTCAAGATTACTTTTCTTTATCGATGAAGAATCTACATTTGAATACCTTGACAAAGGCTTTACTCCTATTATTTTCATTTCAATTTCTTCTACGCCTCTATTGGCTTTGGGCTTGCCGTTGTTTGCTAATAAAAGTCCGTTGGGTTGGGCTTTTTTTAGCAATTTTTCTTTCGGCTGAAATTTACTATTGCCTTGTGCAAAAGCGTTGGCATCGTTCGTAGCTTGGTTTGAACTGGTAGTTGTATCTTGGTTTATTGCAAAAGTTTCATCATAATTGTTATTTACAGAATCGGCTATAAAAGGGGAAAATCTTGAATCACGCACTGCACGGTCGTGAATAAAATACGAATTGTATGCTGGGCATATATAATGTTTTTTGCTACAGGCATCCAACAGCAAACAAGCCGTAGAGATAGAGGTAAAAAATAGCAAGTTCCGTGCAAAATTCATGGGTGGGTTATACTCAAAAAATAGCTGAAAAGTTATAGCAATCCCTCAAGCACATCTCTCAAATTTACTCTTTGTCCGTTTTTGTATGCTACTATCCACGCATCTTTCACGCCCATTTCGCGGATATATTTTTTGAAATTATCGGCTTCCCAATAATCGTTAAAATAGCCTAAAGTATATTTCTTCACTCCATCCGCATCCACATCGCCACTAAAATTTTTATTATTCTCAAAATATTTGGCCAAATCTTTATTTTTAAATGCCCCTATCTGCACTTTAAATACAACGCCCCCTTTGTAAAGCTTTTCTTTAGTTTCAGGATTATTATGAGTGATGTCTACTGTGTTTTGGGTTGATGAAGTAGCCGTTTGCACCGATTTTTTATAGCTTGCATGCTCTTCATGCAAATTTTTATGTTCGGCATTTGATTTTTCCAAATCTTCCTTCAGCTTTCTTATTTCTTCATCTTTTTGAGACAGACCTGATTGTAGTTCATTTATGGTACTTGTTTTGGCTGCAATATCTGATTTATTAGCTTGGCTTTCATCAAATAAGCGTTTGAATTCGAGCGGATCCATCCCCTTCATTTTTTTTGCCCATTCTTTGCGTATTGCTTTAGGATTGTCTTGTGCTGAGGCATAAAAAATATTCACCAAAAAAAATGACAATAATGCTAGTACAAATTTATAGTTTCTCATTGGGGTTGTTTTTGATATGTTTTAATCAAAATGTGTAATGGCATTGGTTTTGAAGGCATTTACTGTTCTGGTTAGAAGTTTCAAACGAGTGTGAATCAATAGCAAATTAACGAAAAAAATACAATTTCGTTGCAAATGAGCTTTATAATTGGTTTTTGAAAGTTAAATTGTACATTTAAAGTATTATTCTAACATCAAAATCAATTACAATTATTTAATGAAAACGATGTTAGAAGTCAAAATATTTATAAATCTAAATACCTATGAAAAAAATTTGTCGAACATTAAGCATATTATTGATTGGTGTGGCTACTGCCTCTGCCAACACGTACTATATCAGCCCATTAGGCGATGATGTAAATAATGGTACTACCACTGGCACGGCATGGAAATCGCCCAATAAAGTAACGCAATACGCTTGGGAAATCGGCTTTTTAGCGGGTGATATTTTACTTTTTGAAGGTAATAATACTTTTACGGGTGGTCTTTATTTTCAAAAAGACAAGCCATCGATAGGGAGAAATAGTGGTTCTTCCTCAAATTTAATCAGTTTGGGAAGCTATGGTGGCGGAATTGCTACCCTTTTTTCAGGTACAGTATCAGGGTTTTATGCCTATAATTTGGCAGGATTTAGTATTGATGGGCTAAATTTCATAGGAAGTGGGCCTGGCGTTAATAGCAATTCTGGTATTATATTTTATGCAGATATTTCACAGACTCTAAGTACAATTGTAGTTAGAAATGTAGAAGTAAGTGGCTATAAACATGGTTTTAATATTGGTGAATACTGCCCTTCATTGCCATACCTTGGCTATACAAATATCAGTATTTTAGGGTCACAATTTCATCACAACCTGAGTACCGGCATTTTCTCTTATGGAAAAGCTAAAAACAGCCATAGCAATTTTTACATTAGCCTTACTTCTGCCTATTCCAACTATGGCGACCCAGCAGTAGTTGCCAATTCGGGAAGCGGAATAGTAATCTCGGCTTTTGATGGCGCATTAATAGAATATTGCACCGCTTACGACAATGGGAAAGACAACCAAGCCGTTACGGGAGGGCCAGTAGGAATGTGGGCTTATGAAGCAAAAAACGTAACGTTCCAACACTGTGAATCCTATCAAAACAAATCGAAAGGATTTGATGGCGGTGGTTTTGACTTAGATGGCGGCACCGAAAATTGTATTATCCAATATTGTTATTCACACGACAACTATGGCCCTGGCTTCTTGTTTGCCCAATATCCGGGAGCTTCTACCATGCAAAATGATGTAATGAGATACAATATAAGTGTAAATGATGGTCGACAAGGCTCAAAAGGTGGCGTGTATTTTTGGGGAGGAAATCCATTTTCCAATTGCCATTTTTATAATAATACACTTTATGCAGACAATACCACCGGCATGATAGATGGGTCGGCTGGCATGGTGGTGCTTAATGGTACTAACTATAGTGGTATTAAAATTCGAAACAATATATTTTACGTTACTGGAGGTGCATTTTTAATTGATGCAGGGGGCAGCACACCCGCTACTAGTAAAATTCATTTTCAAAATAATTTATATTACGCTGCCGACAACCACTATAAATACAAATGGAGGGGTACTACCCACGCCAGTTTAGCCGCTTGGAAATCGGCAGCAACAGGCCAGGAGAAAGACAATGTCAGAGAATTAGGCTATGAAGCTAATCCTGCACTTGTTTTACCTGGTCAGTCGCCTACGCTCAATAATACTTTACTGCTTACAAGCTCGCTTTCAGGGTATAAACTCGATCCAAACTCTATTGCCATTGATGCAGGTATTAATATATCACTTCCGAGTTATGGCTCATTATCGGCAGGAAATCTTGATTTTTTTAATAATACATTGCCTCAGGGAGATAATTTCGACATTGGTGCTTATGAGTCGGACAAGCCAAAGTTGAATTACTTTATTGACATTAATCCTGATACCATATTCACCACATTTGGGCAGACTACCACACCTATCACTATTACCAGCAATGTAGGCTGGTCGGTTACTAATACTGCCGAATGGATAATCCCAACTATCGATTATGACTATTCAGAAAACTATATCGATATCGGAGCAAACGACACCGATTTGTATAGAACAGCCATCATTACCATAGCAGGGGGCAGCATTAAGAAAATGATATATATAATTCAAGATAAATTTATTGAAACAGGAATTTTGCTTTCTTCTCCTATAAATAAGCTAAGAATATATCCGAATCCTGTGGATGAAGGTGGCACTTTACTATTTAACAAGCCTATTGAATACAAAATTTACGACTTGATGGGATATGAGGTAATGCTGGGTAAAAACAAAAGTGAAATTAACTTAATTGGTATACCACCGGGGGTCTATCTGTTGAAGTCGAACAGCAATGAATTAAGGAAAATATTTGTGTATTAGCATTAAATAGCACTCTGCAAAATTAAGTCTTTTGTTGCCATAAGTAACTTTCAAAAGCATAATCTTTAAAAAAAACTTAGCCGCCATATTGCTGATATTACTACCGAAAGCAAACCAAAAGGCGTAAGGTACTTCCAGCAAAGGCTCATCATTTGGTCGATGCGAATGCGTGGGAAAGTCCACCGAACCCAAACCTGAATTAGCATTGCAAAAAAGGCTTTGGAAACGAGCCAAAACGCTCCCCAAATATGCCCGCTTAGCGTACCTATCGTGCCGTTTGTCCAATTACCTAAAGTAAAATTACCAATGTTTGGAAAGGGGGAGTTCCAGCCCCCGAAAAACAAAATGGCTCCTAACAAGCTCACTAGTATCATCATCCCATATTCTGCAAGAAAAAATTTAGCAAAGCGGAAGCCTGAATATTCGGTATGGAAACCAGCCACTAATTCGCTTTCTGCTTCGGGAATATCGAACGGGGCACGGTTGCATTCTGCCAAAGTGCCAATGTAAAACACAACGTAGGCGACAATCAAATAAGGAGCTTTCACAATATTCCAAGCAAAAATACCGCCAAGCGATTGCAACCCTTTGGCATTTGCTCCCAAAGGGCTTTGCTGAAAACATATTTCTTGCAAATCGAGCGTTTGACAAAACATTACCACCGAAAGCACGGCCAAGCCTACAGGTATTTCATAAGAAACCACCTGTGCAATAGCTCGCATGGCACCAAACAAAGCATATTTATTATTAGAACTCCAGCCTGCCATTAGTACGCCAATTACATCTAAAGAAATAATGGCCAATAGAAAAAAAACACCTGTTTGCAAGCCCGCAGGCTGAAAAGCACTCGACAGTGGCACCACTACAAACCCAGCCAAAGTGGCTATGAAAATAAGAAATGGAGCTGCTTTGAAAAACACTTTATCGGCTTTGGCAGGAATAATATCTTCTTTCTGCACCAGCTTGAGCAAATCGGCTACGGGCTGCAACATACCAAATAGACCCACATGGGTAGGGCCCAGCCTGTCTTGAATAAAGGCTGCCACCTTGCGTTCCAAATAAAAAATAACGAGTACACTTGTGAGCAAAAAAGGAAGGTAAATTAAGAAGGCAATCATTTCCGAAGGGTATAAATAACTGATGTTACGCACAAACTATTTATGGATTCAAAATTATCACAAATAGCGGTGGGTGCAATAGATATTTCGTTATGGTTGCGCCTTTAAAATCCATTTCATTATTTTCAAAAAAAAATTTTAGATTTCAATGCCAATTATTCCCTATTTTTCCTTTGTTAATTTCATGTTATGCGGATTTTGCTTATCACGTTTCTAGTGTTCTTATCTTGTAAATCTACATTGAGCTGGGGCTTTTTCGCCCACCAGCGCATCAATCGATTGGCAGTATTTACCTTGCCGCCAGAAATGATTGGTTTTTACAAGCACAATATTGTGTATCTCACTGAAAATTCGGTAAATCCAGACCGCAGACGCTATGCCGTAGAAGGCGAAGCTGAAAAACACTACATTGATATAGATATTTATGGAGATAGTGCCATTTACACCATGCCTCGCTATTGGAAACAAGCAGTAGAAAAATATTCTGAAGACACCTTGAGGGCTTATGGCATCAACCCTTGGCACGTAGCCAAAACAAAAGAGCAACTCACTTTTGCTTTCAAAAACTTAAATGCAAAAGAAATATTGCGAATATCAGCCGATATGGGGCATTATATTGCTGATGGAAATGTGCCGCTTCACACTACGCACAATTACAATGGGCAATATTCTGGGCAATACGGTATTCATGGCTTTTGGGAATCGAGGTTGCCAGAGTTGTATTCCGACAATTACGATTTTTTCGTTGGCAAATCAACCTACGTTAAAAACCCGCAACTTAGGGCTTGGGAAGCTACCAAAGCAGCTCATTTTGCATTAGATTCAGTATTCCGATTTGAAAAAGAACTCACAGCAAAGTTTTCAGAAGATAAAAAGTTTGGTTTTGAAGACCGAAATGGTATTACAACAAGGGTATATTCCAAAGAATTTTCAAAAGCCTACCATGACATGCTAAATGGACAAATTGAAAAACGAATGAAAGCCTCTATTAAAATGGTGGGAGATTTCTGGTATACTTGTTGGATAGATGCTGGGCAGCCTAATTTAGATGCTCTGCTTGATTTTAAAT
>CAZMFZ010000017.1:16747-35939 GCA_964565665.1 uncultured Bifidobacteriaceae bacterium
TTAAATTTTCCAAAGAAGAAATAAAAGAAGAAAAAAGAGAAAATGAAGAATGGAAAAAAAAGAAACTAGATGTACGCCTAGAATCTTCGATTCGCGATTGCAATAAAAATACCCACGAAAAAAACTCCAAAATTCATAACCACCTCAATTGCTGTGGGCAACACGATTTTTACACTACTAAGATTGAATTTTTGAACCATATTGTAAGCGAATAGATTCGAGTGAAAAGTGGAAAATCTATGCTTAGTCTTATAAAACCTTCTAATAAAACAACGAATATATATTGATACTTCGCTAGTAGAAGGGTATTTTGATGATGAATTTAAAGATGCGACTATAAAACTTTTTGAAAGATTTGAGAATGAAGAAATCGTTTTTGTTATTTCGGACCCGCTAGAATAGAATTGATAAAAGCCCCTGAAAAAGTAAAGAACTTGCTTAAAAAATATTCTGTTGATAAATTTGATAGAATAAAATTGACTGAAGTAGCAACAATACTAGCAAACACTTATATTTTTGAAAAGGTGGTTGGGAAAACTAGCTTAGAGGATTGAGACATATTGCTTTGGCAACAATTTACAAAGTTGATATTTTAGCAAGCTGGAATTTTAAGCATATTGTAAACTTAGAGAAGATAAAGGGCTATAATTCTGTAAATTTACGATTAGGGTATCAAATGCTAGAAATTAGAAGTCCACAAGATTTAATAAATTATGGAATCAGTTAAGGAAAAAAAATTTGACGCAGTGAAAATGATACGTGAAATACGGGATAAAACAAGCATAGAGACACAAAATATGAGTTTTGAAGAACTTAAATTCTACATTCATAATAAGCTTGTAGAAGAGCGCTTAAAGCTTGCAAAATAAGAAAGCCCTTAATACTTATACAGTTTGTTGAACTTGTAAATTACAAAATAATGGAATTGGAGCCAGACACTATTGTGAATAAAGTAGCAAGTAGCAACCTTATTTCTATCGATTTAGAAGTATATTATCCACATGGTGATAGAGTATTGCTCGACATCAAAGACCAACTTTTTCAGGAACTTGTACTTCGTGAAAAGGATTTTAGGGAATACATAAAAACTACAGATTGGAGCCAATACCAATCTAAATATGTAGCCATAGTTTGTTCGGCCGATGCCATAGTACCTACTTGGGCTTATATGTTGCTGGCAATCCATTTGCGACCCTACACAAAAAATCTTGTTTTTGGCAATTTGGAGGTATTGGAGCAATGTCTTTGGGATGCTTTTTTGGCTAAATTCCCATTCGAGCAATACCAAGATAATAAAGTAGTGATAAAAGGTTGTAGTAAGTTGCCAGTGCCAGTTTATGCTTTTACTGCACTTGCCCAAGGCTTACAACCTTTTGCTATGAGTATTATGTATGGCGAACCATGCAGCACAGTTCCGCTTTACAAAAGAAAAGCGTTGTAGAAATGTAGTGTGGACATTGTATTTTTTAAAATTTACAGCTCTCGCAATTGATTTATCAAAAGTTTCAATTTATCAAAAGCAACAAATTTTTCTCTGAAATAAGCTATGCACTTTTAATTACAGTGCTGTTTCTTATTACCAAAGGTTATTATTTCAATAGTGGCGATCAGGCAGACCATCTTGTACCCGTTTATGAGAAAATTTCTCTAGGTACTTTCAAAGGCGATTTCTTTATGGATTATCAGTCTGGTGCATTCAGTATCAGGCAATTGTACATCACAGGTTTGTATTTTTTATCTTTTATTGGTCCGCTTTCTTTTTGGTGTTTTCTATTCAATTGCATTGCCATATTCTCTACAATTCTAGCTTGGATAAAAATTTCTTATCTACTCACTCAAAATGTAATTGTAAAATACCTGGCTCCTGTAGTTGTTTTTTTGGTGTTATATAATTTCACAGTTGGCGGCAATAATATAATGTATGGGCAATTTACTTGCGGTGTAGTAGCTAAAGGCATCGTTCCATGGGGCATCTTGCTTTTTCTTCAACAAAAATTTATAAAATCTGCTGTTTGGTTAGGATTGGGTACACTTTTTCATCCCATTGTTGGCTTGCAATTATTTTTGATATTTTCTGCAATGATAGTTTACGATTTCAAATTATTAGGTTGGAAAAATATCATACTTTTCATGGTTATTTATATATTAGTAAGCTCCCCGATATTGTATCTCAATTTCAAAGTTCAATTTTTTGATAGTTACATTATTGATAAAAACAACTACATTAATATTTACTATCATTTTAGAAATCCACACCATTATATTCCAAGCTATTTTCCTATTATTCAATGGGTAAAATATATATTAATATTGGCTGCAATGGTGGCAATAGCTATAAAAACCAACTTAGATATACATAACAAACTAGTGCAATTTGTAGCCATTCAATCAATAGGACTCATCATTTATTCACTACTTATTGAAGGGTTTGATATTTATAAATTTGCTTCTATTCAATGGTTCAAAACTACAATATGGGTAGTTGCTTTTGCTTCTGTTGGCATTTGCCAATGGTTTTCAACATTTGATTTTGTAGTGCGATGTTGGGCAAAATTATATTCATTCTTCGAAAACAGCTATTTGCATTTGGCTATTGCTTTGGTAGGCTTGTTGTTTATATTGAACTCAAAATACATTCCCATTACTTTCCTGAGCGATAATTTTGAAATTGGCAATGCCCCTATTTCCGAATTAAACTCCGTTCATAATTGGATAAAATCAAATATTCCAGCTCACTGCATTTTCATTGCTCCACCATCTGATTATGGCTTTGGTTGTCAAACACAATTGCCGAGCATAATCAATGCAAAAGCAATAGTACACGAACCCCAATACTTACATTTGTGGTACCAACGGTTCACTACTATTTACAATACCCGGCTTGAAGACCTGGAAGGAAAAAGCTTTGTCGAGAAAGCAGAAGAAAACTATCGTAAAGGAAATTTTGATGTATCAATTTTCAAAGCTGAGTATGGCTTGGTTTACAAACCCAATGTTAGAAACGATTCCATTATTTATGAAACGGAGCACCTTGCAGTTGTGAAATTTTAGATTGCCTTAGATATAAATTCTAGTGAAACTAAACTTATTCGCAACTGCCTCGCTAAATAAACTGTTGTTGAAAACTATATCATAAACTGCTTTTCTAATGAATTTCGCAAACGCTTTCGCTTTTCTAAATGCCATAAAAGAAAACAACCACAAGCCTTGGTTTGATGAAAACCGCAAATGGTATGAAGAAGTAAAAGCCGATTGGCATCAAACTGTATCAGAACTTATAAAAGCAATTGCTGAGTTCGACCCTGAAATTGGGCTTCTCGAACCAAAAAACTGTATGTTTCGCATCAATCGCGATGTGCGATTTTCTAAAGATAAATCGCCTTATAAATCTAATATGGGAGCTTATTTTGCTAAAGGTGGGAAAAAATCAAAATTTGGTGGCTATTATGTGCATCTCGACCCTGCCAAATGTTTTTTGGCAGCAGGAATGTGGATGCCAGAGCCAGCTGAATTGCAAGCCATACGCCAAGAAATTGATTACCATTTTGAAGAGTTCGCTGCAGTTGTAGAGTCGAAAACATTCATAGAAAAATTAGGAAAATTGGCAGGTGAAAAATTGAATTCCGTGCCTAAAGGTTTTGAAAAGGAAAATGTGGCTGGTGAATATTTGAAACACAAAAGTTTTGTAGCCACGAAAAATCTTAGCCCTACGGAAATTGAAAAATCTAATTTTGTAACAATGGTGAGCCAAGTATTCAAAGCATCAAAGCCGTTGAATGACTTTTTAAATAATGCAGTAGGATAAATACAAGCAACACGATTTAAAATAGGGTACAAAATGCCATTAATCAATAATTGTTTCTCTCCGCTAGAAAATATTTGACCGCTCCTTTGCGTTTTATTTCATAAATTTGCAACTTCTAAATTTTAATAACCATGTTTACTTCCACATCCATTACAACATTGGCATTTCTAGGGGGCTTAGGTGCAACTGAAGCCGTGTTAATATTTTTGGCTATTGTATTTTTATTTGGCGCTAAAAAAATCCCTGAATTAGCTAGAGGATTTGGCAAAGGCATACGCGAATTTAAAGATGCTACCAAAGAAATTAAAGACAACATTGAAGACAGCGTAAAAAATACTGACGAAACGGCCAAAACGGTAAAATCTGCATAATCTTGAGAAAGTATTCTTCTCTGCTTGAAATAAAAGCAGATATGACTTCGGGTGCTATCAATTGCGAAAAATTGGTGCATCATTATCTTGAAAATATAAATAAAAACGCCCATCTCAATGCTTTTCTGGAAGTATATGCAGATGAGGCATTGGCTAGAGCCAAAGAAATAGATGCCAAAATTGCTGCTGGAAATGCAGGAAAATTAGCTGGCATGGTGGTGGCATTAAAAGATGTATTGAGCCATGAAAACCATGGTTTACAAGCCGCCTCTAAAATCCTCGACAAATTTGTAGCTCAGTATAACGCTACTGCAGTACAAAGGCTAATTGATGAAGATGCCATTATAATTGGCCGAAACAATTGCGATGAATTCGCAATGGGTTCTTCCAATGAAAATTCTGCTTTTGGGGTGGTAAAAAATGCCATTGATGAACACAGGGTTCCTGGAGGTTCTTCCGGTGGCTCGGCTGTAGCGGTGCAAGCCAACATGTGTTTGGTCTCATTAGGATCAGATACTGGGGGTTCCGTACGTCAACCTGCCTCATTTTGTGGCATTGTAGGTTTGAAACCTACTTATTCGCGTATTTCACGCTGGGGTTTAGTAGCTTATGCTTCTTCTTTTGATTGCATCGGCATATTTGGAAATTCAATTCACGATGTGGCACTTACCCTAGAAGTAATAGCAGGCAATGATGAGAAAGACAGCACAGTATCTCAAAAACCTGTTCCTAATTATGTTTCCCACTTAAAATCTGATAAAAAACATAAGATTGCCTATTTAAAAGAAGGAATAGAAAGCAATGGCGTGGAAGAAGATGTAAAAAATACCACTATTGCTCAAATTGAAACATTGAAAGCACAAGGCCATACATTAACGGCTGTGGAATTGCCCCTATTAGAATATGCATTGCCAATATATTATATATTAACAACCGCAGAAGCAAGTTCTAATTTATCACGATTTGATGGCGTACGGTATGGGCATCGGAGTGGTAGCACCTCCGATTTAATGTCGATGTACAAAAAATCGAGGGCAGAAGGCTTTGGAAAAGAGGTAAAAAAACGCATAATGCTTGGTACCTATGTGCTAAGTGCCAGCTATTTCGATGCTTATTTTACAAAAGCTCAAAAAGTAAGGCGATTGATAAAAGATAGCTTTGATAAAATTTTTGAAGAGTACGATTTTTTAATTCTTCCTGCCAGCCCAATGACGGCATGGGAAATTGATACATTTTCAGACGACCCATTGGCAATGTATTTGGCCGATATATTTACCGTAACGGCAAATATTGTAGGTATTCCCGGTATATCAATACCCATTGGAACAGACAAAAAAGGGCTGCCAATCGGCTTGCAGATTTTGGCCGGAGATTTTAAAGAACAAGAATTATTAACATTTTCTAGTCAAGTTTTGATTTAGCACGTATCTTAGTACTTAAAATAGTACAATATTGAAAACGGTAATTAAATATAGCGTCACAAATATATTTTTTTGTGCAAGCTTACTTATCTTAAGTGGAGGAGCACTTTGGGCTCAAGATTCAGAAAAAAGCTTAGCCATTCCAGATACAGGCCCGATAATTATCGATAATGCCGTTCCAGAATCTGCTCCTGTTTTTTTTGATGAACCAGTACCCATGCCAGATAAAGACAGCATTCGTATTAGGCTCAAGAAATTATCGAAAACCACGCAAATTCCTCTCACATACAACAATGCGGTTTATGGTTTCATAAGCTACTTTGCTGTAAGAAACCGCGAATATTCAAAAATGGTATTGAGAAGAACAGAAGCGTTTTTCCCAACTTTTGAACGCATATTGAAAGAAAACGGAATGCCTGATGAGTTGAAATATTTGTCAATTGTTGAGTCGGGGCTTAATCCACGAGCCCGCTCACGAGCAGGAGCTGTAGGGTTGTGGCAATTTGTACCTGCCACTGGTACATCGATGAATTTGAAAATCGATTGGTATATGGATGAAAGGCAAGATCCAGAGAAGTCTACCCAAGCTGCCTGCAAATATTTAAAATATCTTTACAATAGGTTCGGCCAATGGGAATTGGCCTTGGCAGCTTATAATTGTGGGCCAACCGCAACAGCTAGAGCCGTAAAAGCTTGTAGAAATAAACGCGATTTCTGGGAAGTATATTATCATTTACCTAGAGAGACACGCAGCTATGTACCTCAGTTCATTGCTGTTACTTACCTAATGAGCCACAGCAAAGACCACAATCTTTTTGCTGAATATTCTGAAGATTACAGTAACTTCCATACGCTATATACCGACCAATATGTGAATTTGGAAATATTGGCACGCCAATTGGAAATTTGTGTAGAAGACATTCAAAAGCTAAATCCTGTATTAACAAAAAGTATAGTACCTGCTTATTTGAAAAATTTTCCTCTACGAATACCTTCATCCCGCTACCATGTATTGATGAATAATTATTGCAGCATCATGGATTCTTGCACCAAACAAGGCAACGATGAATTAATAACTGAAGTAAATCCATTCTCAGAAAAAGCAGCTACACGTGCCTCATTTACTCATATAGTGAAAAAGGGAGAGATAGTTGGAAAAATTGCACGAAAGTATCATATATCGGTGAAAGAGCTAATGGCTTGGAACAACCTAAGGAGCAATGAACTGAAATACAAACAAAAATTGGTGATTTGGAAAGAGGGCTATCAGAAAAATGAGGACAAACGACATGTTGCCAGAATAGAAAACAAGCCTTTTAAAAGTAAAAAAACCTATATGGTGCAAAATGGAGATACACTTTGGGGCATAAGCCAAAAAGCTGACATTCCGCTTTCGAAGCTCAAAAAGCTTAACAGGCTAAAAGGAAACGAAGTAAAGCCAGGTCAGAAGCTGTTGATTGGATAGTTCCACCCTGTCTTTAATTACAGATATATTTATTTTCATTCTCAAGTTAAATAATATTTGTTGAGAAGTATGTTCACCGATTCGATACTAATACAAGAACTGAATTTGAAGTAAAAGCACATACTTTCATTGTAGGAGAACTACTGAGAGAGGAGCGTTCAAAAGCTCATTTGACACAAGCCCAGTTAGAGGAAAAAACTGGAACAAAAAAAAGTTATATTTCAAGGATTGAGAACGGTCGTGGCGACATACAATTGTCAACTTTTTTCAAGCTGATTGAACAAGGTCTAAACAAAAAACTTGAATTTTCAATACGCTGAATTTTCTTAAACTATTTTTACAAATCAATTCCAACCTCATTTCTAAGCACATCTTCTATGGTTTCGCGTTGGCGAACTAAGTGTGGTTTTCCTTTATACACCATCACTTCTGCTGGGCGTGGACGAGAATTATAATTAGAACTCATGCTCATGCCATAAGCCCCTGCATTTTTTAACGCCAAAATATCACCTTCACGCACTTCATTAAGTGGCCTGTTCCATGCAAAAGTATCTGTTTCACAAATGTACCCAACCACTGAAAACTCTGAAATACCACCTGTTGGGTTTGAAATATTTACAATTTCGTGATAAGCATTGTACATCATAGGCCTAATCAAATGATTTAAGCCAGAATCTACCCCTACAAAAGTGGTGGCAGGTGTTTTTTTCAATACATTAGTAGTTACCAATAATATTCCTGCATCGCTTACCAAATATTTGCCTGGCTCAAACCATATTTCTGGTTCACTTCCATATTCATCAGCAAATCTTTTCACCGAAGCTTTAATTTTATCTCCTAGTAAATCTACATCTGTAGTTTTATCACCTTGTTTATATGCTACCTTAAATCCACTTCCAAAGTCAAATAGCTGGATGTTTTTAAATCGTTTTGCCAAATCAAAAAGCAAATCTGAGGCCTGAAGAAATACATTAACATCTGCAAAGTCTGATCCGGTGTGTAAGTGCAACCCAATCATATCGATGTTGTATTTTTCTACTACGGCTACTATTTCATTGGCATAATCGATTGAGATGCCAAATTTCGATTCTTTATGTCCGGTTTTGATTTTATCATTTCCACCTGCTTCGATATGTGGGTTTATTCTTATGCAACAGGGCTTGGTATTTTTGTACTTTTTCCCAAATTCCTCTAGAATATATATGTTGTCGATATTTACAAAAACTCCCAAATCAACCGCTTTTACTATCTCGCTAATCCCTACGCTATTGGGAGTAAAAAGTATTTCAGCTGGTTTGAAGCCTGCACGCATTGCTATTTCTATTTCTTCAAGCGAAACAGTATCAACTTCACAGCCCAATTGCTTTATAAGTTTTAGCACTGAAATATTGGTAAGTGCTTTTGATGCGTATTTTATCCGCAGCTTTAAACCAGAAAATGCCGTTTTTAACTTATTAACTTGATTTTCAATTACTTGTGCATCGTATACATACAATGGTGAGCCAAATTCTGCCACTATATTTTCTACGGAAACTCCTTGAATTTCGTATCTGTTAGCTTGTGATAATTCCATTTCTATTATTTTGAGCTGCAAAAATAAGAGAAAAATAACCGAAAGCTATTTTGCACAGCCATTGATATATAAATTAAGGTTGTTGTTATTTCATATTTAAAATTGCGAAAAAGGGGGAATTTCGATTGCATTCTATATTATCACATTGTTAATTTTTCCAACTCTCACTTAATAATTGTTCACAATTGTTAAATTTAAGTGTTTAATAGTTCGGGCATGTTGCGTTGCCATTTACTTATCTTTAATTTTTTATTGTTCTTTTTTGTGGCAGATGCAGCAAATGATAATTTCCCCATCGGTGCAAGAGCCATTGGCCTAGGAAATGCAGTAGCTGCAAATGAAGATGCGTGGTCGACTTTCAACAACATTGCGGGTATTGCCAGACTTGATAAAGTAAATGTGGGGGCTTTTTTTGAGCGCAGGTATAGTTTTTCAAGCTTTGACCAGTTTGCTGCCGTTGGCAGTTTGCCCTTGGCGATTACACCTCTCAAATATGGAAATGTAGGTGTGGGAATGTATCGTTTAGGAAATGATTTGTACAATGAGCATCGCTTCAATGTTGGTTTTGCTCACAATATAATGGGTGTCAATTTAGGCATTCAGGCTGAATATGTGCAGGTTGCCATTAGTGAATGGAGCAGTAAAGGAAATGTAGTAATTAACTTTGGCGGTCAAGTACAGATTGTGAAAAACCTTAGATTTGGAGCTCATATTTATAACATTAACCAAGCCAAAATAGCAACATATAAAGACGAACGCATTCCAACCATTATGAAAGCTGGGCTAAGTTATATCCCATTTAACCGATTGCAGTTGAATGTGGAATTGGAAAAAGATGTGGAAAAGCTAGCTCGCTTCAAAGCTGGACTAGAATATGGTTTGTATGATAAGGTGTTTTTCCGGACAGGCATCAATATTAATCCTATAAAATATTTCTTCGGTTTGGGATTTGTGACTAAATCGGTCGGTCTGCATTATGCAGTATCGGTTCACGAGCAATTGGGCTTGTCGCATTCTTTGAGTATTAGTTACATATTTCATTCTCGAAATAGTGAACATGCAAAAACCCCTAAAGAATAATGAAGAAACGCTTGTGCAAATTTTTAAGGCTGTTTTTTCTTTTATTCACACTCTGTAATACATTAAACGCCCAAAAAGCTCCACGGGAGGAAATAGACCTTGACCGTTTTACCCAAGATTTATTTGGCTCAATGCAAGGCGATGCCCGATACGATGCCATTTTGGAAGCTATTTTTCAATATTACCGCGACCCATTAAATCTTAATACAGCTACAAGAGGCGAATTGGAGAGTTTATACATTTTATCGCCATTGCAAATAAAAAATTTTCTTGATTACAGAGAAAAAAATGGAATACTGCTTTCAGAATATGAATTGCAAGTGGTTCCCGAATGGAACGCAGAAACAATAGAACGCATTTTGCCATTTATAAAAGTGCAAGACAACGGACTAAATAGCGACACCCGAAGCCTTTGGAAGAAGATAAAAGAAGATGGTAACAATTATGTAATTGCCCGTTACCAACGAATTTTGGAATTGCAAAAAGGCTTTAGGCTGAACGACACAATAAAAAACCAAGCCTTTTTGGGTTCGCCCGAGTTAATATACACCCGATATAGAAGCTATCAAAAAGACGATTACAGCATTGGACTAACTACTCAAAAGGATATTGGAGAACAGATAACTTGGAGTCCGCAACGCAAACAATACGGGATGGATTACTATTCAGGGCATTTTGCTTTGTTTAATAAAGGCAGATTGAAAGCTTTGAATGTTGGCGATTACCAAATTATGATTGGGCAAGGGCTGGTGATGTCGGCTGGATTTTATATTGGCAAAGGAGCTGAGACGGTGACTACCGCCAAGCGAAGCAATTCAGGAATTCGGCCTTATACCGCAGCGTTGGAAACCAATTTTTTACGTGGAGCTGCTGCAACTTTAAATTTTGGTCGATTTGAAGTTACGCCCTTTTATTCCTACAGATTATTAGATGGAAATATTGCCATTCAAGATGGCTCAAATGGGTTTGGAAGCCAACGAAATAATTTTGCAGGAGCAACTTCTATTCAACAATCAGGCTATCACCGCACTTTGGGTGAGTTGGAAGACAAAGAAACCATCAACGAACAAGTATTGGGCAATTATGTACGGTATTCTAGTAAAAACCAAAATTTGAAAATCGGTGTAAATGGCATTTATAGTCGTTACAATCCTCCCATCAATAGAGAAATTACTAGTTACAATCAATTTTATTTTCTTGGAAATGAAAACTATAATTTTGGAGCAGATTTTTCATACAACTGGAGGAATTTTAGTTTTTTTGGTGAATACAGTCGCAACAAAACTGGAGCCAATGGAGCAATTGCGGGCTTCATTACCAGCCTAAATTATATTGTGGATATGGCGCTACTTTTCAGAAATTACGATCGTGATTTTTATAGCAGTTATGGCAATGCTTTTGGTGAAGCTTCTACCAATAGAAATGAAAGAGGAATATATTGGGGAATTAAAATAACACCTAATCGCAAAATCAATTTTGCAGGTTATTTCGATAAATTTTATTTTCCTTGGCTTACCAATCGTTCAGATGGCCCAACGGACGGATATGAATATTTTGCCCGGATAAATTTTAAACCTACCAAGAAAATACTGCTTTATGGCCAGTGGCGACATCAAAATAAGCCTTTCAATGCCCAAAATAATATGACATCAATTGATTATTTAGAAGAATCTACTACCGACAATTACTTGATAAATCTGGATTGGAAAGGCGAAAAATGGGTAGGAACAAAATCAAGAGTTCAGTTTACCCAGTTCAGGCAAGCTGGGCAGCCCATCCAATCTGGTTTTGTGATATTTCAAGATGTGGATTTTGATTTTCATAAAAAGTTAAAAATTTCAGCTCGTTTTGCCCTCTTCGATGCCAATGATTACAACACCAGAATTTATGTATATGAGAAAAATGTGCTTTGGGCTTTTTCGCTTCCAGTCTACTACGGCCAAGGCGTGCGAGAATATATCATGATTCAATACAACGCTACTCGAGATTTGAGTATTTGGTTAAGGGTGGCTCGATTTGAATATAGAAATGTGGATAAAATAAGCTCTGGAGTGAACGAAATAGCAGGAAATTCAAAAACAGACGTAACTTTACAATTGAAATATGATTTTTAAGTTTCTCTAAAATTGAAAATCTCAATTGCAAATGGTGGTTTTTTAAGATCGATACCAAAATATTTTTCCTGGTTTTTATTAATTTCTGTAATTACCTCTTGTGTTTACACCCCTTATCAGCCATGGAAGCCTCACAAATCTGTACGAACCAAATTGGATAAACCTCGGGAGTTTTACTCTATTCCAAAATCCAATAGTCCAGATCAATAAATATTGCTCATGAATTTTAATTGCAAAACGCCCAATTTTTTAGTTTTTTTCCTATTCCTTTTTCTTCTTTGTGCCTGTGTAGGGGGGAAGTCGGGAAAAGGGGGGAAACAACAGCCCAAAAAAGGACCTATGCCTTGCCCACTTAGAGATTGTTGAATCATCTTTACCCATCATAAATCCTTTCACTAAGAAGGACTTATTTATTTGCCTTGAAAAAAATTAATATCGCCATCGATGGCTACTCTTCCTGTGGTAAAAGCAGTACTGCAAAGGTGATAGCCAAGGCCTTGAACTATGCTTATATTGATACCGGAGCAATGTACAGAGCCGTAACACTCTATTTTTTAGAGCATTACGTAGAATTTACCGATCCAAAGGCTATACATAAAGCCCTTGGAAATATTGAGTTGAAATTTGTATACAATCCACATTCAAACCAATCTGAAATATTTCTTAACGGGTTAAATGTAGAAGAGGAAATAAGGAAAATGTACATTGCAGAGCAAGTAAGTGAAGTTGCTGCTATAGTTGAAGTACGTAAAAATATGGTGGCTCAACAACACCGCATGGGAAGAAAACGGGGCGTGGTAATGGATGGAAGAGACATTGGCACTATTGTATTTCCCGATGCAGAATTAAAAATATTTATGACTGCCGATGTAATGATACGTGCAGAACGCAGACAAAAGGAATTGCTTGAAAAAAATGAGCTTATTGAGTTTGGAAAAGTAATAGAAAATCTAAAGCATAGAGATAATATTGATACCAATCGCTCGGAAGGCCCACTTAGAAAAGCCGATGATGCACTTGAAATAGATACCACTTTTGTCACTTTTGATGAACAAGTAGATATAATATTAGGCTTAGCAATGAGCAAAATATATTTGGAATAGGGTACTCGTTTCAATATATCATCGCAATTTTATATCTTGAAAAAAAGAGTCCGGTTGCCGATTACAAGTAATCTCTAGTGACAACAGTCTTTAATAAAATTCCCTTATTCAACCAATTATTCAATCCATCATGATGAAAAGGCAATTTATTCTAATTTGTATCTTTATTCATGCCTTCCAACTCTATTGCCAAGCGCGATGGACTGCCGAAAAAGCGAGTGATTGGTATTTAAAAACAGGTGGGTTGGTTGGCTGCAACTACATTAATGCCTCTAGCATTAATCAACTTGAAATGTGGCAAGCTGAAAGTTTCAATGCGATAGAAATCGACAAAGAACTAGGCTGGGCGGAAAACTTAGGTTTTAATTCTATGCGTGTGTTTTTACATTATAAATTATGGCAGCAAGATTCCACAGGATTTAAAAAACGCATTGATACCTATTTATCTATTGCTCAAAAGCATAAAATTTCTACCATGTTAGTGCTTTTTGACGATTGCTGGGTCGATTCTTCTTCTCTTGGAAAGCAACCTGACCCAAAGCTCGGAATGCATAATTCAGGTTGGCTACGTTGCCCAGGAAAAGAATTTTACAAAGATTCTATAAACTTATTACCAGTTTTAGAGCAATATACCAAAGGTATTATCAGATCTTTTGCCAACGACAACCGTGTGACGGTTTGGGATTTGTATAATGAACCAGGTAATTCGGGAAGATTGACCAAAACACTTCCATTGCTCAAAAATATATTTAAGTGGACAAGAGAAATGAATCCATTACAACCTATTACTGCCGGTATTTGGAACACGATTCCTCAATATAAGCAACTGGTTCAGCTTCAAATGGCAAATTCAGATATTATAACATTTCATCATTATGGAAACATGGAAAGGCTTCTTGACTTTCTTCCGCAATTTCAAGAAAAAGACCGCCCTTTGGTTTGCACCGAATATATGGCAAGAACCAAAGAAAGCTTGTTCAAAACGCACCTCACCTATTTTAAAAAGCGAAATATTGGAGCCTATAATTGGGGTTTTGTAAGAGGCAAAACACAAACACATATACCTTGGGATGACAAAACCTCGGGAAATGAACCCGCTATTTGGTTTCACGATATTTTGAAATCGGATGGAAATCCCTATGATGCAAATGAAACTACATTCCTCAAAAAACTACTTAAATAATTATCCTCTTAATTCTAAAAACCATTTTATGAAAAAAAGCCCTATATTCTTCGCTTTGCTAATTGCGTTTTGCCTGATTTCTTGTTCAAAAATTAATAAAGAAGAAAACGAAACCCAGGAAGACATTTTTAACAAACCTACTGACCAAACCCGCTTACATACTTGGTGGCATTGGGTACAAGGGGCAATTTCAAAAGAGGGCATCACTGCCGATTTGGAAATGATGAAAACCCAAGGCATAGTGCAAGCCACCATTTTGAATGTGGGTTTGGTAAAAGAACAGGAATTTGGAGTAAAAAGAATAGTATTTGGCACAGAGGAATGGTACGATATGTTTGGCTGGGCAGTCGAGGAGGCTAAGCGATTGGGAATAAGCATTGGGGTTCACAATTGTGATGGCTGGAGCTCTAGTGGCGGACCTTGGATCACACCTGAGCAATCGATGAAAACATTTACATGGTCGAAAACGATAATGGAAGGGGGAAAAAATAGGGCTGTTCAACTGACAAAACCTTTTTTCAGAGCCAATTTCTATAAAGACGTGGCTGTGGTAGCCTTCCAAACCAAAGCAGTTCCCACCTTATTTCAACAAGCTAACCCTGTTTTTAAATTGAACGATACTCTTATTAATAGAGGAATATCGGATGGCTCTATCTCTGGCGGACCAGTATTAAAATACGGTGATAAAATCACAATTGAAATGCCCAAGCCATTTACAGCGGGAAAAATAGCCATCATGGGGCAAAAAGCATTTACTTGGGCAAATCCTAAAACGGTAAAATCATCCTACTTTTTGTACAGTTCTATAGACGGTAAAAATTATCGCAAAGTAGCTGATATGGAATTAGGCGGTTACAATGAATATTTTCAAATTAAAATACCCGTAACCACCGCCAAATTTTTTAAGCTAGAATTTAAAGAGTTTCCATGGGGAGACTCTTGGTTTGCTTACTCGGTACCCGAAATTGAGCTTTTAGCAGCCGATGAGCAGCCTACATATTCTTCTGCCATCCCCTTTTTCGACCAGAAAATAGGAATGGTAAAAGCTTCTGATTTGTCTAATTTTGGACAAATGGCCTCTGTAGAACATAAAGTAAATAAAGTAATAGACCTTACTGATAAAATGCATCCTGACGGAACCTTGGATTGGGATGCCCCTGCTGGAAATTGGAACATCATTCGTTTTGGCTACACTACTACTGATGTTAAAAATTCTCCAGCTACCAAAGAAGGGGAAGGTTTGGAATGCGATAAAATGGATAGCAATGCCGTAGCCTTTCATTTTTCTCAATTTTCACAAAAATTAGTTGACAAAGCGGGAAGCAATGCAGGAAATACATTTAAGTTTATGCTCATTGACAGCTGGGAATGTGCATTCCAAAACTGGACGGAATCTTTGCCTAATGAATTTGAAAAACAAAGAGGCTATAAACTCACAGATTTTATCCCTGCTTTATGTGGCGAAATAGTGGAAGATGCCGCCACCAGTGAAGCATTTTTATATGACTTCCGCAAAACAATA
This sequence comes from uncultured Bifidobacteriaceae bacterium, assembly GCA_964565665.1. Classification (GTDB taxonomy): domain Bacteria; phylum Bacteroidota; class Bacteroidia; order Cytophagales; family UBA9547; genus CAZMFZ01. Next base: position 32,385 of record CAZMFZ010000017.1, read on the forward strand.
GCTGAGTTAATTGAAAACAATTATTATAAAAAATTCAATAAACTCTGTCACAATAATAAATTAGAAATGCATGCTGAGGTGATTTACGGTGGTAATGGCTACCCACCACTTGATGTGTTGAGGGCGAACGATTATGCCGACTTGCCTATGTTTGAGTTTTGGGGAGCACACAATAGCAACACAGGATTGATAGAATACGCTCCACAAACAAGAGTAAATCTTGATTTTCCAGCCAGTGCAGCCCTTTTTTACGATAAAAAAGTGTTTGGTGCTGAGGCATACACTGGCATGGCACACTACAGTGAAACCCCTTTTGAAATAAAACCGTTTGGAGACAGGGCCTATTGCAGCGGAATCAACCAATTTATTTTGCACAGCAATGTACACCAACCGCAAACCACCACAGCAGGAATTACTTTAGGGCCTTATGGATCACATTTTAATCGAAACAATCCGTGGTTTTCATTTATTGGTTCTTGGGCAGATTACCACGCTAGGGTTCAATATTTATTGCAAAAAGGGCAAATGCAAGCCGACATCCTCTATTATGTGGGTGATCAATTGCCTCAAAACAATGAATTAAACACTAAAAAAACGCCTGTTGGCTATCAAGCCCATATCGCTAATTTCGATATTCTACAGAATAAGTTAAAAGTGAAAGATGGAAAATTGGTTTTTGGGGGGGTGAAATTCTCCTTGTTATTACTACCCGACAATATGGGAATGGAATTGGCCACATTGGAGAGAATAGCAGAGCTTGTTAATGAAGGAGCTATGATTTATGGATCGAAGCCTACTAAACCATTGTCAATGAACGGATTAAAAAATGAAAGACAAAAATTTGATGATTTGATAATTAAACTTTGGGGGCAAAATGAAAGCCCAGCCAATGAAATTGCGTGCGGAAAAGGAAAAATTTTTAGTGGGGAAACTGTTGAAAAAGTGCTTTCAAAAATTGGATTGAAACCTGATTTCGAAACCGGACTTAAAGACTCCCTTTCATTCTTGTACACACACAGGGTATTATCCGATCAAGACATCTATTTTGTTTTCAATCAAACCAATCAATCTATTTCTACCGATTTATTTTTCAGAGCTCAAAATGGAAAAACAAGAGAATTCGACCCTAAGACTGGTGCTGTCAAAATGTTGAACTCCACTAAAACAGAAGATGGAAGAATGAAAATAAACTATACTTTTGCCGAAAGAGAATCAAAGTTTTTTGTATTTGAAAAAGGCGAAATTGAAAATAAAGCGCAGGAGACGAAATCTGAAATTATAGAAATTACCGATTTGAAAGCCAAAATAAATTTTCAAGCAGGATACGCCACTATCTCACCAATAGAAACTCTAAAGCTGAAATCACTTTCTGAGTTTGAGCTCTCAGAACACAAATACTTTTCAGGAACTGCCAATTATGAAGTCGCTTTTTCGGCTCCTCAAAGCTATGTAGCTCAAAAAACTGCTGTTTATATCGATTTTGGCGTTGTTGGGGGTACAGCAAGTATTACTTTGAATGGGGTAAATTTGGGAACAGTTTGGTCGCCCAATTCCAAATTTGAAGTTTCAGGGTTACTTAAAGAAACCAATACTTTAAATATGGCGGTTGGAAATGAATTTCGAAATAGAATTATAGGTGATTTGATAGAACATGGAGCTCTCAAAAATATTTGGACTACTTCTCCCATTAAAGACTTTTTAAACAAAGACAAAAGCTTGAAGCCTTCAGGATTTGTAGGGCCATTGAAATTAGTAAAAACAATTTAAGTACTTTTCAATAATCATATATGAAACGAAGAGAATTTACCAAATCAGCCGCCATAGCTGCAGCAGCACTTTCAATTCCAAACATCAACTTTGGAAAGTCAGATGAAGATTTAATTCTAGGGCACGATAAATTTAGATACAAAATTGTAAAAAATTGGGGGGTAGATAATTTGCTTCAAACTCCCGTAGCCGATTGCCACGAAATGGTGCAAGACAGTAAAAAGCGTTTGATTTTTTGCACTACCGAAACCAAAAACAACATCATTATTCTTGATAAAAGTGGCAAACTCATCACCTCGTGGGGTCATGATTTTCCTGGAGCTCATGGGCTTACCCTTTTCAATGCCAATGGTGAAGAATTTTTATTCATTACCGACACTGTGAAAAAAGAAGTGTACAAAACCACATTAGAGGGCAAAATACTTTTAACCCTCAAATACCCTTCAGAATCAGGTATTTACAATAATTCTGAAAATGTAACGTTTGTTCCCACCGAAACTGCTGTAGCACCCAATGGCGATATTTATGTAGCAGATGGATATGGATCAAGCTATATTTTGGTTTATGACAGCAACGGAAAATTTAAAAATATTTTTGCAGGCAAAACCACAGAAGGAGAAGACAAATTGATAGAAGCCCATGGCGTAGCTATTGACAATAGAGATAAAACTAATCCTAAGGTAATTGCAACTTCTAGAGGCGAATGTGCCTTTAAATATTATACTTTAGATGGTAAGCACCTTGAAAGTACCTATTACAAAGGCTCATTTGTATGTCGTCCGATATTTAGAGGGGAAAATTTGTATTTCCCTGTTATCTGGAGTGAGTTTGCCAATGGTATTGATGGTGGCCCAGCGTGGCAATCTCGAACTGGTTATTTTCTTGTTTTCGATAAAAACAACAAACTCATTTCCGCTCCCGGTGTAGATGTTATTGCGTATGAAAATAGCAAACCAAGGCACCTGCACCAGTCTACAAAAGTAAAAGGTACTTTTATGCACTGCCACGATTTGTGTATTGACGATGAAGAAAGTGTATATATTCCCCAATGGAATTCTGACAAAAGTTTTCCATTAAAATTGGAGCGGGTATAATTCCATTCTTTTACTGCTCCTCACTTTTACAACAAGGCAATTGACAACCCTATCAATTGCCTTTTTATTGTTTTACCAAATACCGAAAAACAATAGTGGCCAATAAACTTTTAGTACTTCATTAGCTTATACTGCCATATTATATCAATTTTGCGAATACAAAAACCGCAGTTTCATGAGCGAATCTTTTAAAAAAGCTTTCCAAATCATTGTTTCTCTAGCTATCGCAGCTGTTTTGCTTGGTTATATATTTTCAATTGTCGATTTTAATGCCATGATGATTGAATTGAAGAAGGCAAATTATTTCTGGATTTTTCTCTCCATTTTTATTTCAATGATTGCCCATATTGCTCGTGGTTTGCGTTGGAATTTATTGCTTGAACCGCTACAATACAAAGCCAATCCTTTTCATGCCATTCAAGCAGTTCTGGCTGGCTATTTGGCCAATTATGCACTTCCTCGAGCTGGCGAGGTGGTACGTTGCAGTTTATTGAAAAAAACAGACAATGTACCCATAAATGTATCTTTTGGCACAGTAATCACCGAACGAATTGTAGACGTAGTTGCTATGGCTATCGTATTTGGTCTGTCTTTTTTATTGGAATTCAACCGATTAAAAGATTTTATAATTGGTTTTTTCGGTTCCAAATTTGAAAATCTTGCTGCTTCTCTATCCAAAAACGCTATCCTATTC
>CAZMFZ010000017.1:35949-39957 GCA_964565665.1 uncultured Bifidobacteriaceae bacterium
TAGCAATTTTTTTAATCTATAAATTAAGAGAGAAATTATTGAAAATAGGAATAGTTATCAAAATTTATGGCTTTGTACTAGGCTTACTTTCGGGCTTAACTAGCATTACCAAAATGAAAAATAGCGGCTTGTTTATTTTTTATACCTTGGTAATTTGGGGTGGCTACTATTTAATGACTTATGTGATATTCTTTGCCTTGGCCGATACTGCCAATTTACCTTTTCAATCTGGTTTAGTAGTGCTGGCGTTGGCCTCCTTAGGTATGGCAGCTCCAGTGCAAGGCGGCATTGGCGTTTACCATATTATGGTAGCTACAGGTTTACTTATATATGGTATTCCCCAAGAAAAAGGATTTATTGTTGCTACCATTCTACATACATCACAATTTTTAACTGTGTTCGTATTTGGCGGCATTAGTTTTATATTGGCATTGCTCACATCATCTAAGAAAAAAGAAAATTGAATACTGAAGAAAAAATAGTTTCCTTATCTAATGCCATTGATATTGTTTCCGAATGGAAAATGAGTGGCCAACAAGTGGTTTTTACCAATGGTTGTTTCGATATTTTACATTTAGGCCATGTAGATTATTTAGAAAAGGCACATAGCCTGGGCCATAAATTAGTTGTAGGCCTAAATACAGATGCTTCTGTAAGCAGAATAAAAGGGCTAAGCAGACCTATCGTGAATGAAAAATCACGAAGCAGGGTAATGGCATCACTCGAATTTGTAGATTTAGTTGTGTTTTTCGACACCGAAACACCTTTTGAACTGATCAAAAACCTGCTTCCTGATATATTAGTGAAGGGTAATGACTATTTGGCAGAAAATATCGTTGGCTCAGATGTTGTAATCGCAAATGGCGGAAAAGTAGAAACAATTCCTTTGGTGCAAGGCTTTTCTACCACCAATATTATCAATAAAATCAAATCTCTTTAGGGTTTGATTTTGAAAGGCAAATAATTTTCAACTTCTAAATTCAAATACTATGTTACTACTGATAGGTATTGCAACAATGCTGGTAAGCTGGCTGGTGAGCTGGCGAATGAAAAGCAAATTTAAACAATATGCACAAATTGGACTTCGATCAGGCCTTACCGGTGCAGATGCAGCAATGAAAATGCTGAGAGAAAACTCCATATTTGACGTACGCGTAATATCGGTTGATGGGCAACTTACCGATCATTACAATCCGGCAGATAAATCGGTGAATTTGAGCTACGATGTATATTATGGTAAAAGTGCTGCCTCTGTAGCCGTGGCTTCTCATGAAGTAGGCCATGCAGTGCAACATGCCAAAGCTTATGCCATGCTCGGCTTGCGTTCTGCAATGGTACCCGTTGTAAATATAAGTGCCACCATTCTTAATTATGTAAATATGGCTTTGCTGTTTGGCGGTGGCTATTTATTCTATTCTACTGGTGCAGTTAGCGATACTATTTTACTTGTAATTATAGGGTTAAATTTAGCATTGGCCGCATTTGCTTTGGTAACCCTGCCTGTAGAATTCGATGCTAGCCACCGTGCTTTGGCTTGGATGACAAACTCGGGAGTAGTAACCGCACAAGAACATACAATGGCCAAAGATGCACTAAATTGGGCTGCACTCACTTATGTGGTGGCTGCGTTGGGTACATTGGCTCAACTTATGTATTGGATCTCAATTTTCCTAGGTAGGCGTGATGATTAAATTTTAGGTTCAACAATAGAAAAGGCTTAATTTGGAGCAATCTCCAAATTAAGCCTTTTCTATTTTACGTTTCGCTCCTCTTTTTTACTTATTGCTTGCTTGAGCTCCACTCAACAAACTCCTATATTTTGTCTCGTCTTTAAATATTTTAAGGGCTTCTTTAATATCTTCATCATTATCAAACGATGCTTCGATAGTTCCTTTTTGCAAATAGTATCTAGAAATAATTTCCGATTCCAATACTTCTGCAATTTCCGGTCGGAATTTTTGAAGGTCTGATTCCTTATTATGGTTGATTTTCATTTTAAGTTGGTCTATCTGCTCTTTTATCCCATCATAGTATTTTTCCTTTTTAGAATTTTCAGTCAATGCCTCCAAATCCGATTCTATTTTGGTATTGTAGTCGTAATCTTTGCCATCAAGGTATTTCACAAAATCTGCATAATCTTTGTCTGACACTTCAAACTCCTTTGCTGGGCCGATTTTATCATGTTCAAAAGCATATTTTGTCGCATAATCAAAAATCAAATTTTTATTGATTAAGCTAATAGTGATTGGGTGAAACTCTAATTTAACTACAGTAATATCTGGATAAATTCCCGCACCATCATAAACCGAGCGACCATTTTTCGTTTTAAATTCCCGTCTCAATGAATCTGCTATTTTTGTAGCACTCCCATCTTCTTTTTTTTTCGAATAATCAATGGCTTGTATACATCTGCCACTTGGAATATAATATTTGGCTGTAGTTACTTTCAATTGAGCATTGTATGAAAGCGGTCGCGTAGCTTGCACCAAACCTTTTCCAAATGTTTTTTCCCCTACCAATATGCCACGGTCATAATCTTGAATTACCCCCGAAACAATTTCCGCAGCTGAGGCACTTCTGTCACTTGTCAATACTACCATAGGAATTTCAATATCGAGCGGAGAAGCTTGTGCGTAATAGGTTTTATTCCATTCTGTTACTTTTCCTTTGGTGCTTACCACTTCTTTATCTTTAGGTATAAAAAGATTGGCAATACTAATGGCCTCATTCAATAAGCCACCAGGATTATCTCTCAAATCGAAAATTATTTTTTTAGCTCCCAACTCTTTCAATTTTACTACAGCATCTTTCACATCTTTCGAAGCATTGCTGGTAAAATCCGTGAGGTGAAAATAACCTACTTCATTATTTACCATACCCACATAAGGAATATTCTCAATTTTTATTTTTTGTCTGGTAATATCAAAAGTGAGGGGTTCTTTTTTGCCAAATCGAGTAGCTACTATTTTTACTTTTGTTCCTGCTTGGCCTTTTAGCAGCTTACTTATGTCGTTGGTGTTTTTGTCTTTCATTTCTTTTCCATCAATCGACAAAATTTCATCACCAATCTTTAAGCCACTTGTATGAGCAGGAAAGCCTTCATAAGGCATCAAGATTACATTTTTACTTCCTTTCCGGCCTATCACTGCTCCAATACCTCCATATTGTCCTGTGGTCATGGTGCGATAGTCTTCAATATCGTCTTCTGGAATGTAATTTGTATAAGGGTCAAGCGATTCCAACATGGCGTCAATGCCCGTTTTTATAATTTTGGTTGGATTTACTTCATCTACATAATAGGTGTTTACCTCTTTAAATAGTGTGGCGAATATGTCGAGGTTTTTGGCGATTTCGAAATATTTTTCATTGGCTTGTTGAAAAGAAAATAGCATGGCTGCTACTATGGCAATCAATGTGATGGGGATGAATTTTTTCTTCATTTTCTATCTATGTGTTGATTAATTTTTTCTAATATTGAAATCGATTTTTTTTCCATTTCAACATAGCTGATGATTTCGCTATGAACGTATAGAAACGCAATATGAATTGGTTTGTTGCTTGTGGATAAGTCTAACTTATTTTTGTTCTTACGATAGCATTCGCGAAACAGTCTTTTTACTTTATTTCGATCGACTGCTTTTTTAAATTGCCGCTTAGAAACTGTTATTAATACTTTCGCTTCTACTTTTGCTTCTTCGTTACCAAACAAAAAATATACTTTAAAAGGAAAAGAAAATAAGCTTTTTCCCGATTTGAAAATAAGCTCGATTTCTTTTTTTGACGTTAGCCTCTCCTGCTTGCCAAACGTACTTCTAAAAATGGGATATGATATTTCTGCAGGTAGCATAAAAAGTGATTCCTTAACTTAATAAAAACATTACGAAGTTAAGGAATTGAATCAACGAGAAAGAAGAACAAAATTATTTTCCCCTTCTTTCATCTGATACTGTCAATTTGTGTCTTCCTCTTTTTCTTCTGGCAGTGAGCACACGTCTTCCGTTTGGCGTA
>CAZMFZ010000018.1:0-4594 GCA_964565665.1 uncultured Bifidobacteriaceae bacterium
TCTTATATATATATTATCAGATATTTCACCTGAAAATTTATCAGCACTTTCTCCCGATGAATATATAAAAGCAGAATCTACCGCTTTCAAAACCCCTTACTTACTAATGGCAGGGTTGATTATTGTAACTGGCGTGCTGTTTTACACCTCAAAACTGCCAGAATACAGAACGGAAGGCTTGCCAGTATTGGTAAAAATGGATTCATCTTCCATCAACAACTTATTCAAAATCAAGCACTTGCTATTGGCTGCTATTGCTATTTTCGCTTATGTGGGTGCAGAGGTATCTATTGGTACTAATTTGGTAAAATACCTCACGTTGCCTAATATAGGTGGTGGCATTTTAGACGAGCGAAAGGCCATTGAAATGCTTCAATACTACTGGGGCAGTGCCATGATTGGCAGGCTAATTGGTGGGTTTATAATGCGAGATTTGTCGCCACGCAAGGTGATAGCTGGGTTTGCAGGGGCTGCTTGCTTTTTTACACTGGTTTCAATTTTCTCTACAGGCAATATCGCTGTAGTTTCAATAGTGTCCGTAGGTTTTTTCAATTCAATATTATTTCCAGCCATTTTCGCTTTAGGAATCAATGGATTAGGGCATTTTGCAGAAGAAGGATCGGCAGTAATGATTTCCTCTATTGTTGGAGGTGCTATTATCCCATTAATCATAATTACTTTTGCAGATTTTGTAGGTCTGCAAATGGCTTTTTTAGTAGCGGCAGCATGCTATGGCTACATTGTATACTTTGGATTCATAGGAAGTGGGTTTGAGAAAACTCGAACTTGAAATAGAATTTATTATCCAAGCAATTTAGCCTAAATCTTAAATAGAGAAATCTCAAAAAAATACCCGTGCCAATAATTATCGGCACGGGTATTTCTGTATTTAAATGGAAGTAATTATTTTATTTGTCTTATCAATAAGCCTGGATAAAAACTTTTAGCACCACCTTTAAATGTAGTTCTGTCAATTTCTGCTTTCGGAGCATCCGATTCTTTTACTTCGGTAGTAGTAGAAGTTGTATTCACTCCATCAGTGGTAGTAACTGTGGTTGAGGTAGTGTTAGTAATGGTTTTGCTAGGGATAATTGGAGTTTCACCTGCTACATAGCGGTTATCCCAAATCAACTTCTTATCAGCCGTTACTACACCTTTTCTTGTATATTTGGTAAGTCCTGTTTTATCGTCAATTGATTGTTCGAGCACTTCAAAGCGGTCTCCACCTTCAGTACCTTCTTTCAAGCCAATTTTAGCAGTTACAGGGTCTACAGATGAAATTGGTGTTTTGGTTTTAAACACATCATATTTCTTTTGAAGCTTAGAATATACCGCATCAACACTTCTAATTGTACCTTCTTTTATAATTTCAATTTCTGATCTTTTCACTTTGAAAGAGAAAGTAATTAGAGCAGCTGCCTTTTCCATCCCTACAAATTCCATTTCAAATTTTGCATTTTCAAAAGCTTCCTTTTTATTTTTATCAATGCTAGATTTATCCATCCAGTAATTGTTGTAGAAAGTGGCTTCTACAGAGTCGTTCCATTTAAGTTTATATAAATAAGAAGTAGACCAAATAGAATAGCCTTCTTTAGTTTTATCATATACTACATCCAATCCTATCATGGTTGCTTTTTGAATAAGTGGATTTGAAATTTGAGTAGCAGCTATTTTACCCACATCTCTAATTGCTCTAGCTGTAAGTTCATTGCTAATGAAATTCATTTTGGTAACTACCACAAAAGTGTTGCCAAGCAATTCTATGCCTGCATCACGCAACAAGGCATTTCCCCTAGCAGCTCCTTTGGCTACAGATGCCTGCATTTCTGTAGCATTGTAAGCACCTCTGTCGCCAATCATGCTCATATCAAAAGTACCGTCAAGTTGCCTGTTAAACCACTTCGCTACTAATTTATTTGCTACTTTTTTATCATTAAAAAATTTTATGATAGATGGGGGTGAGTTTTTTACTTCTTCCGTTTTTACACTGTCATTCACAGGGTAATCTTTTATATTAAAAGATTTGTCGCCAACATTATGGTCATCGTATTTGTCGGGAAAAGGGGCACTTTTGTAAGCTGCTATCACAGTATCTTTTTTAGGAAAATCGCCTTCAATCAATATTGTGTGCAACGAACTTCTGCGGTATTTTACATCTACTTTCTTTACTTGTGCAACAGCCGAGGCACATACTATAGCTAATGCTGTTGTAATTAAACCTAATTTAATCTGAGTCTTCATATTTCTGAGTTTTTAGTGTCGTGCAATTAGTGAATAATTTACTTAAATATTATACTTTTCTGAAAAAATAATTATTTAATAACATTAAGATTGTATTAATTCTTCAGACCCAACTCTCGCAATCTTTCATTTAAAAATTCCCCCGCAGCAATATCAGCATACTGTTTGGTGAATGTACTATCAATACAACTTTCAAGACAAGTCAAATCCATATCGGAACGTGGGTGCATAAAAAAAGGCATAGAATACCTAGGTAAGTGCATCAAATCCTGCTTAGGATTTATAACCCTATGAGTGGTAGATTTGAGCTTATCGTTGGTTAAGCGTGCCAACATATCGCCTACATTCACCACTATTTGATTTGGCAAAGCCGTAACAGAAACCCAATTGCCATCATTTTTTTGTATTTGTAGGCCATCGGCACTAGCGCCCATCAATAGAGTAATCAAATTTATGTCTTCATGGGCAGCAGCACGCACCGCATCGGGTTCTACATTTTCAATCGTTGAAATAGGATAATAATGAATGCAACGCAAAATACTATTTCCTGTCGCTACTTTACTATCGAAATAATAATCAGGTAAGCCCAAATAAATAGCAACGGCTTGCAGCAATTCAATACCAGCATTTTCTAAAATCCTAAATACTTCATTTCCTATAATTTGCAATTCAGGTATTTCACTTGGCCAAACATTATCTGGATAATCTATTAATAATGCCTCTTCTACTGGCTTATTTTCTTGGCCAATATGCCAAAATTCCTTCAAATCGGCCGATTTAAAGCCTTTAGCTGTTTCTTTTCCTTTAGGCGTATAGCCTCGTTGCCCTGCCCCATTTGGTATATTATATAGTTCTTTTGTATACTCAGGTAGATTAAAAAACACTTTGAATGAATTGTAAAGCGTGTCAGTCTGAATAGCCGTTAAACCATGATTTTTCACAGCCACAAACCCAATTTCGTGAAAAGCTTTGCCCAACTGTGCTACAAATTCTGATTTTGAATTCTGATTTCTAAAATCGTTCAGATCGACTGAAGGTATGCCTAATTCCATTGCTAAGTTTTGTAAATGAATTTTAAATTTAGATATTTAACACAAACATCAAAATTGAATGTCAAAATTTAAGATAGGCCTTACTGCTCAGATATTTATAGGTATGGCTTTAGGAATTGCTGCAGGGCATTTTTTACCCGAATATTCCGTCAATCTGAAATTACTAAGCGATATTTTTCTTCGGTTGATTAAGATGATAATTGCCCCGTTGGTATTCTCTACACTTGTAGTTGGCATAGCCAAATTAGGCGATTTCAAAGCAGTGGGTCGAATTGGTATCAAAACATTGGCTTATTTTTATTTTGCTACTATCATTTCACTCACTTTAGGCTTAATAATAGTAAATATCTTTAAGCCCGGCTTAATGATGCACTTAACCCTGCCTAGCACTGGAACTGAGACGGGAGTAAATACAACAAGTGGCAGCTTTGGCGATTTTCTATACAGAATGTTCCCAACAAGCTTTATCGATAGCATGGCCAAAAATGATATTTTGCCCATTTTGGTGTTTTCTGTTTTCTTTGGAGTAGCACTTGCCGCCATCGGTGAAAAAGGCAAACCCATTACAAAAGGGCTTGATGCCTTGGCAGAGGTAATGTTTAAAATCACAAGTTATGTAATGCACTTCGCCCCCATTGGCGTATTTGGGGCTTTGGCCGCTAATATTGGCAAACAAGGTTTGGGTATTCTCTCAGGGTATCTCTATTTAATAGTTTGCTATTATGGAGGGCTACTTTTTTTCTGTTTTGTAGTGCTAGCCATTATTTGCTATGCACTAAAAATCAACTTTTTAGCACTATTTAAAGCCATAAAAGAACCAGCCTTGATTGCTTTCAGCACAGCTACATCCGAAAGTGCTTTCCCAAAATTGGTGCTGGCGTTAGAAAGATTTGGCTGTCCACCTAAAATAGTAGGATTCGTTTTGCCATTAGGGTATTCATTTAATCTCGATGGCTCTATGATGAACATGACTTTTGCAACCATGTTTATTGCCCAAGCTTACGGCATGAATATTACCATTGAGCAGCAAATAAGCATGATGTTGATATTGCTTTTGGCAAGCAAAGGCGTTGCAGGCGTTCCAAGAGCATCTTTAGTGGTGGTGGCTAGTATGCTTAGTACCTTCAATATTCCAGGCGAAGGTTTATTGCTTTTATTGGGAATAGACCAGATTTTAGATATGGGTCGATCTGCCACCAATGTTTTTGGAAATGCAGTTGCTACTTGTGTGGTTAGCAAATGGGAAAATGATAAAGTTTGAATGGTGATTGGAGAATTGAAAATGATAATAGTGACAATAT
>CAZMFZ010000018.1:4604-8547 GCA_964565665.1 uncultured Bifidobacteriaceae bacterium
AATTTTAATTTCAATAACTATTGTTAATTCAAAGTGATTAAATTAAGGATTAATTCTATTTGGGTCGCCTCTACTCATTGCCGTTGGTTTAAACCAACGGCAATGAGTAGAGAGGGAATATCTTAAGTAAATGACATTGTTATTTAATATATTATTTGTAAATACTGATTGTGTAACCTTTAAAAAATAGCTCTAACATGGAAATTGGGCTCACTTGATAATATGAATAACATTTACATTTATGCTGCCATTGCTATTGCTTATCAGGCATTCAAATTCATAAGAGCTAGGCAGAAAGCGGCATTAGAAGCAGAGCAGAAAGCACTATACACAACTAAGAAAAATTTTCATGAGACAGTCACCTATCAACCTACCCTAAAAAAAATTGAACAGGTATATGAGGAAAGCTACTCGGAAGCTTATGAACATCCGATTTTAAAACAGAGTAAATTATTGAGCTATGAAAACAGTGAAGTAAAGCCTCAAATTGAAACTACCAATATAAAAGAATATCATATTTCAAAAACAAAAAAAGCGGCTTTTGAAAGCCGCTTTGAGGGTATAAAATCTGTATCAAAATCACAACATTCTATTTTGAAATCTTTAAAATCTAAATCAGAAGTTCAAAAAGCTTTTATTTATTCTGAAATATTCAAACCTAAGTTTTAGAAAGTACCTACACCGTAATCTACGTATGCTTTTACGGGTTGCAATTTTACTACTTTAAGAAAATTTAAAAACCTGATTACCTGATAAGTTGGATCAAGCTCAAACCATTTATTAGCCATATTTGCTTTCTTTGGATACATGTGGTGGTTGTTTTGAAACAACTCTCCCATGCAAAGAAAATCCCACATCAAAGTATTTCTTGATTTGTCGTTGGCATCGAAATTTTGGTAGCCGTGTACGTGTCCACTCCAGTTTACAATAGCTCCGTGAATAGGTCCCATCAAATAATGGATGGGCAATAACAAGTATAAATACCACATTCCCTCTGGTACAAAGTGCATGTAAAATAGAGTGTAAAGCGTGCCAAATACAATTCGTAAAGGCCAAAAATCGCCTAGTTTTTCAATGAAATTCCAATGTGGCAAGTCTTTTACAAATCTTGGCTCTGGATCTTTGGTATAATTTACATATTCTGAATATATACTTTTAGTTTTCCACATCATATCAAACACGTTGCTTGCGTGGTGAGGAGAATGTGGATCTTTTTCAGTGTCACTGTAAGAGTGGTGCATTCTATGTAGAATTGCATACGCTCTTGGAGACAAATAAGAGGAACCTTGCATTAAATACTGAAATAAAAAGAAGAATTTTTCCCAAAATGGATTCATTGTAAACATTTTGTGAGCCATGTAGCGGTGCAAAAAGAATGTTTGTCCAAATAGAGAAAGATACCAATGTGCGAAAAAGAAAATGAGAATTGCAGTCACTTCGATTGTTTTTAGTTAAACTTAATATATGTCTGAACGCTTTGTTAAAGTCAATGTTTAAGCTGGTGCAGAATATTCATACAAATTTATGACTTTTTCGACACGTTCCAACCATAATTATAAACATAGCTATGCTTATAATAGGTTCATTGTAGCAATGTAAATGAATAGGAAATGATGTTTGAACCCATTTTTAAGGCTTTTAGCCTAGTTTCTTCTGGGTCGTTGTATATGGTTTGGTCTTCCCAACCGTTGCCTAAATCGCATTCATAAGAATAAAAACATATCAGCCTGCCTTCCCAAATCAACCCAAAACCTTGAGGTGATTTGCCATCATGTTCGTGTACTTTTGGTAAGCCATTGTTAAAATCGTATTTCTGGTGGTAAATAGCGTGAGTGAACGGAAGCTCAATAAACTCCAATTCGGGGAACACTTTTTTCATTTCCAGTCTCACGAATTTATCCATCCCATAATTGTCGTCAATATGTAGAAAGCCACCTGAAAGCAAGTATTTTCTCAGGTTTTGGGCTTCTGAGTATGAAAAATTAACATTGCCATGGCCTGTCATGTGTACGAAAGGGTAAGCGAACAATTCTTTATTTCCCACTTCTACAATATCTTCTTCAGCAAACATATTGGTTTTGAGCGTGCGGTTGCAAAAAGCAATAAGATTGGGCAGCGAGGTCTTGTTTGCATACCAATCGCCTCCCCCATTGTACTTGAGTTTGGCTATTTTCATGGTTGGGGGCTGAGCGACAGCAAAAAAGCAAATGCAACAGGTAAATAAGAATATTTTAAACTTATAATAGTTCATTTTTCAAATAAAAACTTAATGTTAAAATTGAGATTGAGCCATTTTGGGGCAGTTTTGGAAATGAATTCGTAGAAATATTAGACTGATATTTTAAGCATCAAAAATATCTTTCATATCAAGAGTGAGCCCTGGTAAGGCTCTTACTGGAATCAGGTCATCTTCAATATACTTTTTGTATAAGTAGTATTTGAAATTCGCCAAGTAATACACGTCTATTATGCTTTCATAAGGGTATACTACCCAATATTCCTGAACTCCAGCCTCTTCATACAGTTCGTATTTTGTGATTAAATCGTGTTTTATATTGGCCATAGACAATATTTCGATAATCATATCAGGTGCACCATTGCATCCTTTGTCATCTAAAAGCGTGGGGTCACAAATAATGCAAATATCAGGTTGAACAACAGTCAATACTTCTTTATCATTGACAGTTCGCTTAAGCCTGACATCAAATGGAGCGAAACGTATTTGGCATCTTTGTTTTTTTAAGAATGAAAATATATACCCATGAAGATTACTGGCTACTTTCTGGTGTTTATTTGAGGGTGCGGGAGAAATGAGCCTAATATAGCCCTTGATGAGTTCGACTCTTTCGTCAAACCACCAAGTCAGGTAATCGGCATACGTATATTTTCTGCTCAGATCAAGCTGATTGAGATTTGTAATCATGGTAATGGCTTGCTAAATCATTTCAAAAATAATTTGAACGCATAATCTATCCCAAAACTACTGAAAAAATAGCACAACCCATTACTCCAGCTGTTTCGGTGCGCAACCGTGATGTGCCTAAACTCACAGGTATATACCCCTTTTTCAATGCCAAGTTAACTTCATCAGGCGTAAAATCGCCTTCAGGACCAATTAACAATTCGAAGCTAGTTTCTTGATTTATATATTTGAGTAGAGCATCTTTTAATTCTTCTCTTTGTTGCCCTTCAACCAAATGGGCAATTAATTTTACGCCTTTATTTGCCTGATTATCAATATATTTTTCAAAAGGCACTAAAGCATTTAGCGTGGGCAGCCATGCTTTTCCTGATTGTTTCATTGCAGATACCGCTATTTTTTCCAGCCTTTCTATATTGATAATCTTCCTTTCGCACCGTTTGCTGACTAAAAAACTAATTTCGTCTACGCCAATTTCTACCGCTTTCTCTACAAACCATTCTATACGGTCTATATTTTTGGTGGGAGCAATGCTAATTTGTAATGTGAAATTATTAATCCGTAATGAGGTTTCAGATATGCAAATAATATGTAATTCGGCTTTTTCTTTAGTGAAGCTTCCAATTTTGCATTCGTAGAAATTCCCTTTTCCATCGGCAACTTTTACTTCTTCACCATTTTTTAATCGCAACACATTTTTGCAATGGTTAAATTCATCGCCCACCAACCAAATTGTGTTGTTTGAAATTTGGGTGGAATAGAATATCTGCATCTACACAACTTTAGTAATGATTTCGGCTCTATTCTTCAAAATATCGCAGCCCATATATATGGCAGCCCTGAACGAACTTTCATCGGCAATACCCCTGCCAGCAATGTTGTAAGCAGTGCCATGGTCTGGCGAGGTGCGAACTACTTTTAGCCCAGCCGTAAAGTTAACTCCATTTTCAAATGCCATCATTTTAAATGGAATAAGCCCCTGATCGTGGTACATGGCCAAAATAGCATCGTATTTTTTATAGC
>CAZMFZ010000018.1:8557-39769 GCA_964565665.1 uncultured Bifidobacteriaceae bacterium
CAAAGATCAATGGGTTTATTTTTACTGCATGGTTCACATATAAAAACCCAACCCCTTTTGGCCCATGAAATTTATGTGCTGCACAGGTAATAAAATGCACATTCATTTTTTGAAGGTCCATAGGGTAATGCCCCATAGTTTGAACTGTATCTGAATGAAAAATAGCATCGTATTTTTTATAGCTTTCGGCTGCAAAAAACCCATCGGCCGGATACGGACCAAATACCAAATTGCCTTTGTGTTTAAGCTCTGCAATCAATGGTTTTATAATATCCAATTCTTCTTTTCCTATTGTGCCATCTTCCCCGGCATGTGGATTTAAGCCTAAAACAGCTATTTTGGGTTTATTAATGTTGAAATCTTTTTTCAAAGAATTAATCATCAACTCTATTTTTGATTGCAGCTTTTCTTTTGTGATGTCTTTGATCACCTCACTAAGAGGTACGTGCATAGAAGCCACTGCTATTTTCAATTCTTCGCTTACCATAAACATAAGCACATCTTTGGCCTCGAAATGCTGTTGCAAATATTCGGTATGACCAATAAAATTAAATTCCGGGCTTTTGATGTTTTGTTTATTTATTGGGGAAGTTACCAAGGCATGAAGAAACCCTTTTTTTAAATCAGTAGAGGCGGCTTTCAATGAGAGAAATGCACATTTTCCTGCTTGCTCGGTTACTTTCCCGGGTTCTATTTCGAAGTCTTCATCCCAGCAATGAATAATATTTACCTTCCTATGGGCAAGTTGATTGGCTTCTTTGATATGGAAAAACTGAAATTCCTCGGTATTTAACAGCTTTCTATACCTATTAAAAATTTTGGTAGAGCCGTAAATAATAGGCGTGCAAATCTTGGAAATGCCGTGATCAGTAAATGTTTTTAACAATATTTCAGGTCCTATTCCATTGAAATCTCCTAAAGTAATGCCAATTATAGGTTTGTGTACGTCCATTTTATATTTGCAATCAATTATTTTGATTGCAAATATAAGTTAAGAACGTTGTTTGAAAGACATACAAATTTGGTATAGTTAGCAGATGGTGCGGGTCAAGCCCATGAAGTAGTTTGTAAAACTGCTGAAAATAAAGAAATTTGGAGAGCTAAAATCTACGAACACAACTTCGAGGCCATGCTAGAGACTGACGTGCAAGAAGTATACGCAATAGATTTATATGTGAAAGACAAAAAAATAGTTATCAAACTTGAGAATCGCGAGCCCGTATTTGTGGATTCAACCACTGGGAAAGTAGTAAAATAATAGGAGCTATCTTAGTATTCAACTAAAGATATTCGAAAGCTGGTGCGTCATACTTAGCAAACTATTCCTCATTCTTATTCCCTGAAGGATTGTACCAATCTATATTGCGAGTGCTATACATTAGTGTGGCTAATACTACCAACAATCCTATACTGCCCATCAGCAAAGCATAATCTTGTAATTGAAGCAACGAATAAAAAAATCCATACAAAATGGCGAGAATTCCCACTATCACACCCGTAACACCCCAACTCTTAAATATACTTTTTGCATATAACCCAATAACGATTAATATTACAATACACGAAATCAAATACGATTGGTCGAACAACAAGTGCTCTGACAAAGACAAAAGCAATACATAAAATAAACATATTGCACTTCCAGTGAGTAAATATTGAATAGGATGCACTTTTTTCTTCTTGAATATCTCGGCAAAAAACACCACTAAAAATGTCAATAATATAAACATGGTACTATACTTTGACGAACGCAAGGTTTTCTGATATTCATCTATAGGCAATAATAATTTCACGCCAAATGATGAATCTTTTACATTAGATTCAACAGGCACTTCTACTTGATATACATCGTTAATAGTGGTTTGAATTGGCATCAAAGACACAAATCGCCCAATACCTTGTTGGGGGAAATTTCTATTGAGCTCAAGCACGTGCCAGCTTGCTTTAAAACCTTTCTCTGTTACTTCCCTATTTTCAGGCAAGAACGAACCATCAAAACTCGGATTATCCCACGAAGAATTCAAATCAATAAAAGTTTCTTTACCTATTGGAACAAAGCTTATGCGATTGCTCCCATTCAAATCCAAATCAAATGCCAAGTTGGTATTGCCTTCGATATTAATGGGTAATTGGGAGCTAATTCCCGAACTTACCAAGTCATTTACAGGTATTCCTGGGCCAAATGCTTCTGACTTTTGATTTTCAATTTTTAACACTATCGATTTCTTTATTCCTTTCAAATCTGTAATACCAAAAGACACAAAAGCCTGCTCTAGTTCCAAATTTTCGGGCAATAATCCTACTGCTTTCAAATTCAAAGGCTTAAAGTTTGCCTTAATTTCCAAAGCCAAATTGTATAATACCACTACATATATTCCTCTATATCGTTTATCTGGTTTTATTGTACCCTTGATTGATAAACTATCAGGAAAAAAATGGGCATATTGAATAGTTTCTATGCGTTCTTTCTTTTCATTAATGGAATAAGATTTGAATGGTATTGTAATTACGGGACCTATTAGTTGCTGCTCTGCCCCCCATTTGCCCGAAACTTCGCCAATTGCCCCATCTCTAAGGCTTTGGCGTTCGTATACCAATGAATTGAGCATCGAAGAGGGAATCAACAATACCAATACTATTATTCCAATAGTAATGAGTTTTAAGCTAATAGATGTAGTAGCCCAATGGTTTAGTTTTTCAAAAACACTCACCTGCAATAATTTAGAAATTGAAATATAATAATAATTTATTGGAAATGGCTCCACAAAAAAATCAATCAATCAATAATCAAGCGGTATTTGGTGTAGCTTTATTTTCTCCAACACGCCTATTGTTAGTGGTTTGGTGATATAATAAGATATTACTGGGAAGCTTCTGGCACGCTTCAAATCACCTTCAAATGAAGATGAAGTGAGTAAAAACAAGTCAATATCATTATTAAAATATGGCATCAAACTTTTATATTGCTCTAAAAATTGCCATCCGTCCATTAGAGGCATATTCAAATCAAGAAATAAAACATCTGGAAGCCTTTGGTCTTTCTTTTTAGATTGACTTTCAAAATACGAAAGTGCGTCTTTCGCTTTATCAAATTCAATTACTTCAATATTGGGGTCGAAGTGTTCGATAGTACGCCTGCAAATAAAATTATTCACTGGCTCATCATCTATTATCATAATTGACTGAATGGGCTTCATAGGCAAAATGCGATTTATATTTCTATTTGCCTATATACGGGAATGTCGAGTAAGTCAGTTGAATAAATGATAGAAAAAATGTAAGTTATATTATTTTTTTAAGTCCCAAATGAAAGTCTTATCTGGTTTTATGTAGCCAATTGCATCTGATTGTTCGGCACGAAACAAATTTTCATTTATTCCAACTACACTATCATATAAAGGCTCAATCAAAAAATTTCCATTCAAATCTGCAATTCCTACTGAGTGATAAAACCCTACTACGGCTTGGTTGTCTTTAAATTCACTAATGTAATCATATTTGTAATCAACTGAATGATAGCCAAATGTATTGAGTAAACCCCATTTATTAAGTTTCACTCTGGCTATTCCATTTTCAAACGGATAAGCAAGTTCAAATTTTTGTTTGAAAATATTATTACCTAATGTATCTATAAAATAATAATCTTTTCCATTCCCAATAATCGAATATCCATAACTGAATGGTTTTGGATTGGTAAATAAACCAGTAGTAATATTATTTCCTGGTTTTGACATTATTGCCCATAATTTATTTTCGGTTAGCACAAAGGCGTGATTTGAATTGAAATCCGTGGCATTGGCTAAGTTGATTGGAATTACTACCAATCCTTTAGGGTCTATAAAGCCAGTTTTCGCTTCAATACTCACTTTTGCTAATCCATTACTAAAAGAGGAGGCTGAAGTATACTTTTTATTTATCACCATTTTGCCCGTAGAATCTATAAAATTATAATAGATATCATTCCTTACCAAGGCTAAGCCACTGCTAAATTCACTTATATCAGTAAAGGATTTTTTAGAAATGGGTTTTAATGTTTTTAAGGAAAACAGCTTCCACTCCCCGCCCAATTTTACTTTGGCAAGGTCGGTTTTTTTAAGAAATTGTATGTCGTCATAGCTCTCGCTAACCAATTCCTTGCAATTAGCGTCAATTATGCCTTTCTTTTTGCCGTCAGTAGATATTATGGCCATTCCATTGTAGAATTCTGAGGCGAATATATACTTTGGCAGTACCAGCAATCTACCTTCCTTGCTTATATAAGTGATTTTCCCATCTTTAGAGGCTGGTGCAATGCCATTTTTATAGCTACCCACAAAAGGTGACATTGGAATAATTTCCTGTGTTCCTTCTTTATTAATAAAACCCCACAATTTGCCCATGCTCACGCCAGCCATGCCGTCTGAAAAATCAAGTGCGTTGTCGTAAGCAGGTTGCACAATAGTGCGTTGATTGGCATCAATATAGCCATATTTGCCATTCATCATTATTTTGGCTATGCCTTCGCTAAATGGGAATATTTTATCGAAAGCTATTGGAGTAAGTAGTTTGCCACTCGTATCAATAAGACCAAATCTGTCTTTTCTAGCTTCTATTCTAAAAAATTTATTATTTGAATTTTCTAAAAACGAAATATTCTCATGTACTGGGTTTACTATAAAATTTCCATTTATATCTATAACTCCATATTGTCCTTTTATTTTTACAATTGCCCTGCCATTTGAAAAATCGCCTGCTTCTTCGTATTGTGGTTCGTATAAAATTTTACCATCTTGGGCAATGTAGCCCCATTTACCTCCAATAATTTTGGTACTTTCCCAATCTCCAGCATAGTTTATAGTGCCGCCAACACAATAGCTTGCCACTTGCTCGCTAAATTTTCCTATATAGGTAAATGGCTGTCTTACGGTTTTTTTTTCTCTGGTAAGGTATGAGTAATCTTGTACAATTTTGCCTTCCTTGTTTATAATGGCTTGAAGACCGCCTTCAAAAATGATTTTAGCACTTTCTCCAAACTTGAAATCATCAATTCGATAATACCAAATGCTTATGCCTTGGTTGATTATTTTACCTGAATAATTGTTAATCAACGCCAATTTCATGTTGGCTAGCTCAATGAGTTTTTGCTGATTTAGGTAGCCATACATTCTTGGGTTGCTTCTGTAGTCAATTTTCACTCCGCCTAGTGCGTATTCGCCTTTTTGAATTACCTCATCGAATCTGAAAGGAACAAATATGGTATCGTGACCCACCAGACCCCATTTTCTGCCGCTCCCTTTCAACCAAGCATGGCCAGTAATAGTGGTAATTACCGATTGGGAAATGATGACAGCAGGTATATGAGCCTTTGATTTAGTGTTTGAGGTTTTCAATTTTCCGTCTAATGTCAAAGTGATTGTTTTGCCATCACCCGTTTTGCAAATGGCTACATTATCTTTTAAATCAATTTCTTGATATGTAGAGTTGATGCGTATTTTGCCTTTATTGTCTATCACACCTTTTCCTGTAGCTGTTTCAAAAACTGCTATATTTTTTTTGAAGGGGAATAATCGTTCATGCACTGTCTCAATAATAAATTTCCCCGATTTGTCTGCCAAGCCCCATTTTGCTTCTTTTTCCACCAATAAAAAATCTTCATTTTTATGAATATTGCTATATTGTAATTCTAATATAGTATTGCCATTGGCATCAATTACCCCATGCTTTCCTGCTTTATTGTTCATTATCAGGTTGTCGTCAAGCAATGAGTAACTTTCATTAGGCTCTTTCGAAATTATTTTTTTCTGCTCAATATTGTAAATATGCCAACCACCAACTTTCGATTTTAACACCACAAAATTATCGTTCAATTTTTTGAAAGCCATGTAGTCGAACTTGGTAATAGTAATGCCATAATTGTAAGAAACAGCCCAAAAATCTTTTTCCTTGATGAGAACGGTACTTGTATCAAGTATTTCCAAACCTACATATTCAGCTTCAAGTAGTTTTTTGAGTGATTGATTTAGCAAGCCAAGTTTTCCTAATTTGGAAGCAATATAAAAATTACCCGATTTTATAATATTTTGATATTCAGGTTCAATAAGAATATTGTTTTGAGCGTCAAAAATACCTGTTAAAGCTCCTTTTTTTAGTCTAAAAATAGCATTTTGCCAAAGTTCAATTTTGGAGTATTTTGGTTCGATAAGCTTATAGCCTTCTGCATCATCAAGCCCCCATAAAGAATCTTCCTTTACAGATATATAGTTTGGACAAAATATATTTATAGCCACTTCTTTGGGTGCAATTATTATTTTACCTGTGGCAGCAACCACACCAAATTTTCCTTTTGATTTTATTTTTGCCATATCGCAAACAAAATCTTCAGCAAAATCAAATTGGGGTTCAATTACTACTTTGCCATTTTCATCACAGTAGCCCCATTTGTAATCAGATTTTATGGGAAGTAATAGTTTTTTGTCTTGTGCTTGTAAATAGAAAAAGATAAGCGCTTGAAAAGCTAAAAGTAGTATTAGTTTCATTTATTAAAATTGGTATAAGAAAGATAAGTTCGGCTGTGTATCGGCTTAAAACAAAATGTATTGTCTGAAAAGATATTTTATTTATTTCTTCAAAAATTATGTATCGTAAAAGACACGCCAATTTATAAATATTAAACCACAAATACTTATACTTTAAGTTTAAACCACCTTAAAAATCGATGAAGGCTTGGAGAATAGCTTTAGAGGCGTGAAATCATAAAAAGTTTCATGTCTTTGTATTTCATTTCAAATCGCTTTGCCAAAGCCGGATGCGTGAGGCTGCCTTTGTAAGTATATACTCCTTTCATTAACCATTCTTTATTAAAAATCATTTCTTCAAGCCCACCATTGTTGGCAACTTGCAGCAACATAGGAGTAAAAATATTGCTCAATGCAGTGGTGGCAGTTCTGGAAACTCGCGATGCAATGTTGGGTACACAATAGTGAATAACCTCGTATTTTTTGTAGATAGGTTTTTTGTGAGTAGTAATATGGGAGGTTTCGAAGCAACCGCCTTGGTCGATGGTTACATCTACAATCACAGAATTAGATTGCATTTTCGACACCATTTCTTCGGTAACTACACATGGGGCACGATCGTCATCACTTCTTAAAGCCCCAATGGCTACATCGCACTCGGCTAAGGCGTGCGATAACGTAACAGTATCAAGTGTAGAAGTGTAAATATGAGCTCCAAGGCTTTGCTTTAGTCTTCGTAATTTATAAATGTGATTGTCGAATATTTTCACTTCCGCTCCCAAGCCCATAGCAGTTCTGGCTGCATATTCGGCTACAGTTCCAGCTCCTAGAATTACAACTTTGGTTGGTGGCACACCAGTTATTCCACCCAAAATTACACCCTTTCCATCGTTTGTGCTGCTCAGATATTCTGCTGCTATTAACATTACGGTACTTCCCGATATTTCGCTCATGGCTCGTACTACTGGTTTTCCACCTACTTTATCTTCAAGAAACTCGAGGGCTATGCCAGTAACACGTTGCCTCATCAATGCCTCAATATATTCTTGTGAAACCTTTGCCAATTGCAAAGCTGAAAAAAGTGCCTGGCCTTGCTTCATATAGTTTATTTCATCTAAAGTAGGTGGCATTACTTTCAGAATAATATCGGCCTGGTATACTTCCTTGGTGGTATACACTATTTTGGCACCTGCATCGCTGTATTCTCTGTCTGAATACTTAGAATATTCTCCTGCTTTGGTTTCTACCCACACTTCATGGCCGTTATTCACCAATAAGGCCACCCCTTCGGGCGTGAGCATTAGTCTGTTTTCGTATTCCTCAATTTCGCGTGGAATGCCTATAAAGAGTGATTTAAAACCTGTTTTGACTTTTTGTAACGACTCTTCAGGATAAAGAGCGTGTTCTTTTGCCAGTTCTGTAAAACCTTTCATAGTGAAGCCCTATACCTTTAGGGCATTGTTTTCGTTAGGTAAAATTTAAAATCTAAGTTAGCAATTCAATCTCTTAATCTTAAAAAAACTTTCCTTTTGTCAAAATCTATAACCTCTAAATCAATTTCTAGTCTGCGTTTGGGCAAAAGTGAAGGAATTTTTGATGGCCATTCTATCAAACATATTGAATTAGAATAAAAATATTCGTCAGCACCTATATCTAATGCTTCTGTTTCGTGCCTGATTCTATAGAAATCAAAATGATAAATAGTTTCAGCATTTATAGTTTCATATTCATTTACCAAAGAGAAAGTAGGGCTAGTTATGGTATCTGTTACTTCAAAGTTGGCACAAATTTGCTTAATAAGAGTGGTTTTTCCTGCTGCCATTTCGCCTTCGAATATCCATATTTTGGCTTCACCAGCAAACCTGGCAATTTTGTAAGCTGCTTGTTTTATTTCAGCCAGCGAATATTCAAATGTAATATCATTCTTCATCGCTAGGTGATGGGCGGTAGCTGAGGTTGAATATTATGCCTATGGTAATTTGTATAAATTGTGAAGGAACATTGTAAGCGTTTGGCAATGGTGAGAATGTATGATTATATTTTAGATTGGCATTTATAAGCATATTTGGATTTAGATTGTATACAAAGCCGATATTTGGACCAATTCCCAAGCTACTTCTTGAATATGAAAAGCTTTGTAACTGACCTGTAGCACTTGTGTTCTGGGTAAAAATGTAATTCCCAATATCCAGCCCTAGATAAGGTGAAGATGAACCTTTGAGCAAATAATATTCTGCCATTCCCCCAAATTGAACAATAGAATTGGTTTGTCCAAGAATCGGAGGCTTTCCTGACAATAAATTGTAGCCTCCATAGGCACCAATGGCAAATTTGCTATCAAACATATATTTAAGATTGACATTCGCCCCTATTCCTGCCGAAATTGTATTAGCCAAAGTGGCTAAAGGAATTGAAAGATTGGCATTGAAAGCGGCCTGCACACCAGAATACCCACTTCCACCTTGTTTGCTTCCAGTATCGAAATTGTAATGAAATTCTTGCTGGGCTACTAACTGGATTGATACAATTAGGGTAATAACTACAATTGAAAATACGATTTTCAATTGTGAACAGATTTTGTAAATAGACATATTCGCCTTATATTGTATGGTATTTTACGAAGTCGATATTTTGCGAATTGAGATTATTGAACATGCAAATATAATTTTATTGCGTTCTATTTCGTTTTTTTGTTCTTAACTATTATCATTACCAAACCCTAACTAATTGAAAATGAATATCAAAAAAAATCAATTTTTCATAATATCTCTAATTTTAAACGCTCTATTTGCCAATTCCCAAACCATTCTCACAGAAAAAGATGCCGTAGAACTTTCATTGAAAAACAATCCGCAAATGAAAGTGGCTGGATTGAAAATTGAAAAACAAGAACGTTTAAAAGGCGCTGCTGTTTCTTTCGACAACCTTGAAATAATTATGCAAGCGCCCATTGGTGATGAATTCAGACCCGCAATCTTGCAGAGATTTAATTTCCCTACTGTATATACAAATCAGGTAAAAATTCAAAAAAACAATGTCGAAATTGCCAGATCTGAGCAAGGTATCACTACCAACAATTTGATTTACAACGTGAGAACTACCTATAATTTTCTTAATTACCTTATTGAGAAATACAAATCCCTTCGCAGACAAGATTCAATATTTAATGATATTATAGAAATAAACGATATTAGATATAGAGTAGGTCAGATATCCAATCTCGAAAAAATAAATGGCGAGGCGTATTATAAACAAATTCAGTTTAATTTGTTACAAACTGTGGCTGCTGTACAAAATGAAAAAATTCAATTGGCATTGTTGATTGGCAGACCACAAGATACCAGCATTACGTCAGGTGGATCTCTAGTTAAAATCCTTGATTATGAAATAAATCAATTGCCCGACAGTAGCTTCAATACCAACCCACTTACACAATATTATCAAAAACAATCATTAGCCTCAAAAAGCCTTTTGTCGCTTGAAAAAAACAGAAGATTGCCAGGTTTGGTAGTAGGTTATTTTGATCAGTCGATTTATAAAAACAGTGTTTATAAATTTCAATTTGGCGTCACGTTGCCTATCTGGTATTGGGCTTATGGCTCAAGAATTGGGGCTGCGAAAAAAGATGTAGAAATAATACAGTCACAATCCACATATAACAACTATCAATTGAAAGGGGAATATTCGAAGGTACTATCGCAACTCAGACAATACAGAACGGCTGTTACCTATTTTGAGACTGTGGGCAACGACCAATCAAAAGAGATAATAAAATCAGCACGTGAAAGTTATAGATTAGGTAGTATAGGGTATTATATATACTTGCAAAATCTAAATCAGGCTTTTCAAATTCAGTTGAATTCGCTCGAAGCACTGAAAAACTACAATCAATCTATTATTTCGCTTCAATATATCTTGGGTGAGCAGAAATATTAAATTGATAATAAGGTTGACTAAAAAATATTTTTTATGCTGAATTATGCTCGACAAATTTTTGTTGTGGTATAAATAAATACAAATAAATATGGAATGGATTAAGTTAACAGAGGAGTTTCATTTAGAAGAAATTAAGAAAATTTCTGAGGAGCAACCCGTTTTGATATTTAAGCATAGCACCAATTGCTCAGTAAGTAGCACTGCAAAAAGTAGGCTTGAGAGAAACTGGAAAGAAAAAGAAGCCAAAAACACCCGCACTTATCATCTTGATTTGATTGCTTATAGGCAAATTTCCAATAAAATAGCCACAGAATTTAATGTGAAGCACGAGTCGCCACAAATACTCATTATTAGAAATGGGAAATCAATATACAATGCTTCTCACTTGGGTATAAGTTTTGATGGTGTAAAAAGCAATATATGAATTTTAAAGTACCAAAAAAGCCATTCAAATTTTGAAATTGAATGGCTTTTTTGGTTTTAACTAAATGAGTAGTGAATTAGTTTTTCGGCTCTGTAGCATTGTTGGGTTGCGTTGCCGGAGTGTCAGGAGGTGTCACATTACATACAATAGAAACTTGCGATTGTGCACTTTTCCCGTTTGAAAACACTGTAATAACTTTATTTTGTTGTCCCATTTTACCTGCACTGTTAAATGTAGCGGTAATTTCAGCCGATTTTCCGGGTGCTAAAGGCTCCTTTGGCCATGCAGGCACTGTGCAACCACAAGTAGTAGCCACGTTTGAAAGTATCAATGGCCCCTTACCCGTATTTTTATATTTGAATGTAGCTGTAACAACTTGACCTTGCTTGATCTCACCAAAATCAAAAGTTGATTTTTCAAAAGAGATATCTGCTTGAGGCTCGGAAGGTGCCTGTGCATTCGCTACAAATGCTGCAAGCAAAAACGACAATACTAAAACTACTATTTTTTTCATTTTTTGGGAAAGTTTAAAATCAACTTTAAAACTAAATCTAAAAAAGATAAGTTCAAAACCTTATTTCAATGAATTTTCGATTTATAAAAGCATTTGGTTGCAATTCTTGAAATTTACTTTACAAGTTGTTCAAAAAAGCCGTCCATTCAGGCTGTTTCTCGGCATTGTAAAATCTGGCTGGAGTAGTTAAGCATTTAAAATTTACGTTTTTAAGTTCGCAATATTACTCTATTTCCCCAATTCTAAATTTCATATTAGGTATTCCAGAAAAACTTCTTCTGGTAAAACAAACCCTTTTAATATTGGGTAATTTCTCAATTTCTGCTACTACATCTCTCCAAACAATCTCTTTATTATCAAGGTAATCGTCATTGTAATTTGAAGCGTCTTCTACCACTATCTCAGAAATTAAATCAATAAAATCAATTTTCATTTTTTGAATAAATGAAACCTTTTCAGCCTTTAAGCTCCGTTTCAATGAGCGTTCGCCAAATGCAATTGGTAGCAGTGCCCAAAGGAAATTTCTTATTCTTCCATAAAAGAAATCAGCTTGATTTTCAGGCGTTTCAGGGTTGAATGTACCTATTATTAAAGTCTCTGTTGAGCATTAATTTGATAATGTTTAGATTATATGTGCTCTAGCAACCACTTTTGGGGCAACGCGTTTTGGAAACCGTCTATACTAGTTTAAAAGCCTGCCTCCACTTTTTTCACAAGTCTAAAAATATTCAAGTCTTTTTCATGGATGTATTCCATTTTATCCATGATATTTCGGACCATCATCAATCCCATTTTGCCTTTTGCTTTTTCTTTTATTAATTGACTAATAGAGGGTTCTTGGTAGGCATTGTAATCAAACTCCTTGCCTTTGTCTTTAATTTCTACAAAAACCTCTCCCTTTTTAAGTTTCAAAAAAATATCAATAAAAGAATTAGGATTTTGGGAATTGCTATGAATGATAGAATTGCTACAAACTTCATCTACCGCGAGTACTATCATTTCTGTATCTCGGATATTAATGTTTGACTTTAAAAGGCTTTTCTCTACAAAATTTCTGATTTTTTTCAGGTTTTGAACAGAACAAAAAGTGGTATAGTGGTTGGTAATCGAGCTATTAAACATTCGGTAACTTCTCTATAATATGCAGTAGCTTGGTAAGCCCCAAAATATTAAGCGTGTTAAGTATTTTATCTTTTACGTGAAGCAAAGCAAAATAAATATTATCTTTTTCAAACTCTGCAAGATATGAAATAAACACCCCTAAGCCTGAAGAAGACACATAATTAAGCTTCTTGCAGTTTATTACGATGCTTTTCTCGTTTAGTTCTAACGCTTGTTTAATAGCAGTATCTAATTGTAGTGCAGAGCTGGCATCTAAATCACCATCAATAGAAATGATATAAAAAATATTTTCCTTTAAAGTACTGATAATCATATAGTTAGTCAAAAATAGTTTATAAATCTAGCTAATAAACGATATTCTGTTTATTAGGCCGTATCTTTTTCTAATGCACCAATTTCTTCTGCAAGCAAATCCCACTCATATTGTTTTTCCTCAGCTATTTTTTTGAGCTTTGCATATTCAATATTAATACCTTTCAACTTCTCTTGATTTTCAAATATTTCTGATTTAGCCATTTCAGCTTCTTTAGCTTTAATCTTAGCTTCGTAGTCTCCTATTTCATTTTCCAATCTTTCCAACTTTTGTGTAGCAGATTTAAGCTTCTTTTCAGCTTCTTTCCCATCATTTACTGAAGTTGTCGAAGTTTGTTTCTTGGGTTCAACATTTGGTTGGGCAATTGGTTTCACACCTTCCACTTTCAATTTTTCATCTCTTTCAGTTCTCCAAGTTACGTATTCATCATAAGTACCAGGATATTCTTTTATCTCATAATTTTCAATATACCAAATTTTAGTAGCGGTATTGGCCACAAATTCCCTATCGTGGCTTACCAGCACGACAGTGCCTTGATATTGCTGTAGTGCTTGTGTCAAAATATTAACTGAAGCTATATCTAAGTGGTTGGTTGGCTCATCTAATAACAGAAAATTGGCTTCCGAAATCAAGGTTTTGGCCATTGCTACCCGAGATTTTTCACCACCGGACAATACTTTTATTTTCTTGTATACATCGTCTCCTGCGAATAAAAAGCAACCCAAAATGGTTCTCAATTCAACTTCAAGTTTTGCACTTCCGGCTTGTTTAAGTTCTTCAATTATTTCATTATTCAAGTTTAATGCTTCCATTTGATGCTGTGCGAAAAATGAAGGAATTACATTATACCCTTCCTCTCTAAAGCCATCTATAGCTTCTTGACCTGCAATTATCCTCAATAAAGTAGATTTTCCTTTACCGTTTGCCCCAATCAAAGCTATTTTATCGCCTCTTTCTATTTGTGCAGTGGCTTTTTTTAATATTTGAAGCGGTCCATAAGCTTTTGAAATATTTTCCAATTTCAAGATTGTTCTGCCTGGTTGGGTGGTGAAATTGAATTTGAAAAACACTTTCACATTATCTTCTTCTACATCGTCAATTTTCTCTAACCTGTTCAATGCTTTTACTCTTGATTGCACTTGCGAGGCTTTAGAAGCTTTGGCTTTGAATCGCTCAATAAATCGTTCGGTCTGGCGGATTTGCGATTGTTGATTTTCAAATGCACCGCGTTGTATTTCTTGTCTCAAAGCTTTTTCTTCCAAGAAAAACTCATAATTTCCTTCATATCTATTGAGCTGGGAATTGGTAACTTCTACGGTAACATTAGTACAATTGTCGAGAAATTGCTTATCGTGAGATACAATTACTACTGCACCTTCATATTCTGTGAGATAATTTTCTACCCATTCAATTGAAGGCAGATCTAAATGGTTGGTGGGCTCATCTAACAATAATAATGATGGTTTTTGAAGCAAAATTTTGGCAAGCATTACTCGCATTCTCCATCCACCAGAAAAAGTTTTAAGTGGCTTTTTTAACTGTTCGGTGGTAAATCCTAGCCCTTCTAGTATAGATTCGGCTTGCGATTGTATGGTGTAGCCATCGAGCATACCAAATTCATCTTGCAGATTGGCCAGCTTATCTAGCAATTCGTCTTTATAACTATGCTCCATTTCATGAAGCACTTTCTCAATTTGTTCTTGTAAATATAGTTGTCTCTCAAAAGCTTGCATAGCTACGTGGAGTATACTTTCCTCACTTTCGTAGGAAAGCAAATCTTGATTTAAGAACCCCAATGTGCAGTCGCTTGCTTTGGAAATATCACCTTTGTCTGGCTTATATTCACCTACAATTAGCCTCAATAAAGTAGATTTTCCTGTTCCGTTTTTGCCAATCAAGCCAATTTTATCTTTTGGTTTGATATGGAGTGAAGCATTTTCATATAAGGCTCGGCTGCCTAGGTAATAGGAGAGATTATTGATAGATAACATACCACAAAAATAAGCAAATCAACTTTAATTTTTTGAATTTAATAAGACTGGAAAGTGGTTTGGTGAATAATTAATTGTTAATTTTATATTTATTCATAGTAAAATACAGCTTGTCATTGCTTTTATTTGTCCCAAATGAAATTAAATATTGTATACATAATTTCTATTCTATTGGTATTTTCGGTTGCAACAGTGTCGAATGCACAAAAAAGAATAGAAATTATTAAACTTGGAAATCTTTTTGATAAAATAGAAAAAAATAATGATACCGTGTATGTTGTGAACTTTTGGGCAACATGGTGCGGTCCTTGCGTGAAAGAGCTTCCTGATTTCGAACAATTAAATATGCTTTATAAATCGAAAAAAATGAAAATGCTGTTGGTGAGCATTGATTTTAAAAGTGAAATTGGCAAGGTGAGAAACTTTGTCAATAAGAAAATGATAGAATCGGAGGTAGTGCTGCTTGATGAACCCAAATACAATGAATGGATAGATAAAATAGATGCAAATTGGGAAGGACAAATACCTGTTACCCTGTTTTATAAGAACAAGCAGAAAATGCAATTTATAAATAAACAAACCGATTTTGAACAGTTAGAAAAGATTTTGAAACCCTTACTTTAATTTTACTCATATACAAACCTCAATTCAACTTAAAAATGAAAAACTTAAGACAAACATTTATCGCATTATTGGCATTTGCCTCTTTGCAAATTTTCGCACAAGGCTATAAACCTGGTGATGTAGCTACCGACTTTTCTTTGAAAAACATTGACGGAAAAAATGTTTCTTTGAAAGACTTTAAAGATGCCAAAGGTGTAATTGTGATATTTACTTGCAATCACTGTCCGTTTGCCGTGCTGTATGAAGATAGAATCGTAGCCATCAATAATAAATACGCCTCTCAGGGATTTCCAGTAGTAGCAATCAACCCCAACGATGTAAGCAAGGAGCCGGCAGATTCATTTGAAAACATGCAAAAAAGGGCAAAAGAAAAGAATTTTACCTTCCCTTATTTGGTAGATGAAACCCAAAAAATAGCTATAACCTACGGAGCTACCCGCACCCCACATGTATATTTGCTTAAAAAATCGGGTGATATATTTACTGTAGAATTTATAGGAGCTATAGACGATAATGCTCAAGATGCCACAGCTGCTAAAGATAAATTTCTAGAAAATGCCATAGAAGAATTGAAAGCTGGCAAAACAGTAACCAATAAATCTGTAAAAGCTATAGGTTGCACCATTAAGTGGAAATCGTAAATATCTAGCAACGAAAAGAGTTTATTTAATCCCTTTTCGTTGCTAAAATAAGATAGGCTAAAGCTGCCTTTAAATCAAAAAATTAAAATTTGAAATGATTATAGCTATAACCCTAAATAATGGCGAATAAATTATTCACCATTTACGGTAATTGTTATTTTTCTGTTAGATGGCGGATTGTTTCTGTGTTCGCACAAGTAAATTCCTTGCCAAGTACCCAAGCCCAACTTGCCATTGGTAATAGGAATTGTTAATGAACCACCTAAAATTGAGGCTTTCAAGTGAGCCGTCATATTATCGGGTTGGTCTGAATTGTGTTTATAATAGGTAGCATCTTGTGGCACCATCACATTAAAATGGCTTTCAAAATCTTCTCTTACAGTCGGGTCTGTTTGTTCGTTGATAGTTAAGCTGGCAGTAGAATGGTGAATAAATATATGACAGATGCCCACTTTTACTTTTGAAATACTTTCAAGCTCTGCTTTTATTTCTTTCGTAATCAGGTGAAAACCTCTGCCAAAAGTAGGCAGCCTAAAAGTTTTTTGATACCACATAGATTTTGTTATAAATTATCTGCTGCTAAGTTATTAATTTTTAGTTTATATACTGCAATAGTACTAATTTGATACATTAATTTATTGAAAAGTGATAATATTGATTTACATTTCCCAATCATTGAGGCTTTGAAAATACATAAAAATAATTATACATAACAATTCTACTATTTATTTTCATTTTATTTAGTGTCTGAAATGAATTGGTGTTATAAAAACTACAATCACAAAACCGCATACTATGTCTGAAAAAGTACAAAAGTTAACTCTAATTGAAGATGATTTATGGCTTGCCCCTTATGAGCAAGATATAAAAGATAGAATGGCTCGTTTTTACAATACTAAATCAGAAATAGAAAAATTTTCAGGTAGTTTATCGGCATTTGCAGATTCATATAAATATTTGGGAATTAACTACGATGCGGCAAAAAAAGGATGGTGGTATCGAGAATGGGCACCCAAAGCATACGAGCTGTTCTTAACAGGTGATTTTAACAATTGGAATCGAGCTTCTCATCCCCTTCATAAACTTGAAAATGGCGTTTGGGAAATATTTTTACCCGACAAGGAATATGCCAATTCATTTACTCATGAAAGCTTAATAAAAGTATTTATAAAAGGGGAGAAAGGAGATAGAGATCGTATACCCGCTTATATCAAACGAACTATTCAAGATGAAAATACAAAAGTATTTTCAGGGCAGCATTGGGCTCCACAAAATGCATTTCATTGGAGTGATAAAAATTTCTCATTAGAGAAAGCCCATCAGATGCCATTAATATATGAAGCACACATTGGCATGGCTCAGGAAAGTGAAAGTGTAGGCAGCTATAGAGAATTTGCCACCAATATTTTACCTCGTATCAAAAACTTGGGGTATAATACAATACAACTGATGGCCATTGCCGAACATCCATATTATGGCTCCTTTGGCTACCATGTTTCCAATTATTTCGCTCCAAGTTCACGATTTGGCACTCCAGAAGATTTAAAATATTTGATTAATGAAGCTCATAAATTAGAAATAGCTGTGATAATGGATATTGTTCATTCGCACGCTGTAAAGAATATTGATGAAGGATTGAATGAATTTGACGGCACCGATTTCCAATATTTTCATGAGGGACCAACGGGCTATCACGACCAATGGGATTCTAAACTTTTCAACTATGGCAAGCTAGAAGTACTACAATTTTTGCTCTCAAATTTGAAATATTGGATGGAAGAATTTCATTTTGATGGCTTTCGATTTGATGGTGTTACTTCTATGCTTTACAACCACCATGGAAATATAAATTTTGATCATTATGATAAATATTTTAACGCTGAGGTAGATTGGAAATCGCTAACCTATGTAACACTTGCCAATGAATTGATACATAAAATTAATAAAAACGCACTTTCCATAGCCGAAGACATGAGCGGAATGCCTGGTGGCTGTCGGAAACCACAAGAGGGTGGGCTGGGCTTCGACTTTCGCTTAGCCATGGGTATTCCTGATTATTGGATTAAAATTTTGAAACATTCGCGAGATGAAGATTGGGATATTTTCCAAATATACAATACACTCACCAATCGAAGGTACAATGAAAAAACCATAAGCTATGCCGAAAGCCACGACCAAGCCTTGGTAGGAGACAAAACCTTGGCTTTTTGGCTCATGGATCAAGAAATGTATTGGCACATGATTGAAGACGACCAAAACTTGGATATAGACAGGGGAATCTCGCTACACAAATTGATACGCCTTATCACTTTAGCCTTGGGCGGGGAAGGTTATATGACATTTATTGGCAACGAGTTTGGGCATCCCGAATGGATTGATTTCCCACGTGAAGGCAATGATTGGAGCCATAAATACGCCCGCAGACAATGGAATTTGGTAGATAACGACAAACTCAAGTACAAATTTTTAAATAATTTTGATAAGGAAATGATACACCTTGCTCAAAAATATAAATTGCTTAATTCAATGCCGGCAAAGCAATTGAATATGGATGCTGCAAATAAGGTGATAATATTTGAGCGTAAAAATCTAATTTTCATTTTCAATTTCTCACCTTTCAACTCTATTTTCGACTACAGATTTCCTGTACCCCATCGTGGAGCATATAAAATAATTCTCAATTCTGATGCTCGCTCATTTGGAGGC
This sequence comes from uncultured Bifidobacteriaceae bacterium, assembly GCA_964565665.1. Lineage (GTDB taxonomy): Bacteria > Bacteroidota > Bacteroidia > Cytophagales > UBA9547 > CAZMFZ01. The sequence goes on from CAZMFZ010000018.1 coordinate 27,323, forward strand.
CATGGAAGAATAGACACTAATATGCAGTATATAACTACCCTTCAGGGCGACCAAATCGTGTTAAGCTTATACTTAACAAATAGAACGGCTTTGGTGCTAGAAAAAATAGGCTAATTATATAACTAATATTGGCGAGCTGTGGCGAAACGTGCTTTTATTTCTCGATTGGTAATGACAAGGTAAATTTGTATCAATTGCCAAAACCTCTTATTTTTATTTTTCAATTTCTACAAATTATATGCTCCAAAAGATTTTCGCAAGTGCTTCATTAACCATTGCATTTTTTTTGTGGTTCGATAATAATTCACTAGCCCAAACCACCTTTTCCACCAATGGTGCACCTGATAAAAGGGGTGAACTTTATGCTTTTACCAACGCTACTATTTTTATTGATTATAAAACTGTGGTAAAAGAGGGGGCTTTACTGATAGAAAAAGGATTGGTAAAACAAGTAGGCAAAGGCATCAATATCCCTAAAAATACCGTTATTTTCGATTTAAAAGGCAAATACATCTACCCTTCCTTTATAGATTTATATTCTAGTTATGGCATAAAATTCAATCAAGGTGGCATTGCCGAACGCACGCCACAATATGATGCTAAGAAACAAGGGGCGTATTCACAAAACGATGCTTTAAAATCGTATCAGAAGGCCGATGAATTATTTAATTACGATGCTATTAAAGCGGAAGAATACTTGAAAAATGGCTTTGGTGCAGTACTTACCCATCAGAAAGACGGCATTTCAAGAGGTACTGCGGCATTGGTGGCACTGAGCTCTAAAAAGGAAAATGAAAGTATTATCGTACAAAAAGCTGCTGCACTGTATTCATTCGATAAGGGAAGTTCTACACAACAGTACCCAAGTTCTTTAATGGGAAGCATTGCATTATTGAGGCAAACTTTTGCAGATGTTGCTTGGTACATATCTCAAAAAGACAAGACAGAAACGCATATTGGATTGGATGCCATGGCTCAAGCAAAATCATTATCGCAAATAATAGAGGCCAACGACAAACAAACTATTGTGAGAGCAGATAAAATAGGTGACGAGGCAGGATTTCAATTCATTATTAAAAGTGGGGGCGATGAATACCAAATAATAAACGCCATTAAAAACACAAATGCTGCACTTATTGTACCCGTAAATTTCCCTGCAGCTTTTGATGTGGAAGATCCGTTAGATGCTCAAAATGTGGGCATTACTCAAATGAAACATTGGGAATTAGCCGCTTTTAATCCTTATTATATGTGGAAAGCAGGCATAAGCTTTGCCTTTACTTCAGAAGATTTGAAAGATAAATCCAGTTTCATTCCCAACATTCGTAAGGCAATATTGGCAGGCTTGCCGGAGCATGAAGCCTTGAAAGCACTTACCCAAACACCTGCCGTATTGATAAAGTCAGACAAAAAAATCGGAGCATTAAAACCAGGATATATTGCCAATTTCATTATTAGTTCTGACAGTGTTTTCAAGGAAAACAACATCATTCACGAAAACTGGATCCAAGGTGAAAGGCATGTCATCAAGCCAATAGATACAGATTTTAGAGGTGTATATTCTCTTTATACTTCTTCAACTGACAACAAAAAAATATTGCCTGATAGTGCTATTTTAGCTATTTCAGGAAAATTGAGAGACTTAGAAAGCCAATATTACAAAGATACGGCTAAGGCAAAAGTGAACCTAAAAATCACAGAAAACTTCCTGAAATTTGATTTTGAATGGAAAAAACAAAAAGTAAGAGCCTCAGGAGCATTTACCTCAAAAACCGAGGCTTCTGGTATAGGCGAAAATGAATTGGGTGCCAAATTCAACTGGAATTTGGCATTTAGTTTGGCTTTTAAAGAACCCGCACCCACAGATTCCGCAACCAAAGCAGAGTCAAAACTAAAATTCAAAGCCGATTCCACCTTGAAATTAATCGGAAAAATAAATTATCCTTTTCAAGCTTATGGGTACGATACAATACCCAAAGCAAGAAAAATATTGTTTAAAAATGCAACCGTATGGACAAACGAAAGCCAAGGCATAATACAATCAACCGATGTATTGATTGAAAATGGCAAGATTGCAAAAATTGGCAAAATAGACACCAAAGCAGATACCATAATAGATGCCACAGGAAAACAACTGACGAGTGGAATAATTGATGAGCATTCGCATATTGCCATAAGCGGAGGCGTAAATGAATGTTCAAATGCGGTGACTGCCGAAGTACGTATAGGCGATATTATTGATAATGAGGATATTAACATTTACCGAAACTTGGCTGGTGGCGTAATTGGAGCTCAAATTCTACACGGTTCATGCAACTGTATTGGCGGGCAATCGGCATTGATAAAGCTGCGTTGGGGCAAAACTAGCGATGAAATGCAAATTGCCAATGCAGATGGATTTATAAAATTTGCCTTGGGCGAAAATGTGAAACAATCGAATTTTGGAGATGACTTTACAGTACGTTTCCCCCAGACCCGTATGGGCGTAGAGCAAGTATATGTAGATGTTTTCAATAGAGCAAAAGAATATGAAGCAATGAGAAAGCTAAATCCAAATACCAGAAAAGATTTACAATTGGAGGCTGTGGTAGAGATTTTAAATAAAAAAAGATTCATTACCTGCCACTCATATGTGCAGTCGGAAATTATAATGCTAATGCGAGTAGCTGAAAGTTTCAACATAAAAGTAAATACCTTTACCCATATTTTAGAAGGATACAAAGTGGCCGATTTGATGAAAAAACATGGGGCAGGAGCCTCTACTTTTTCCGATTGGTGGGCTTATAAATTTGAAGTAAAAGATGCCATTCCTTATAATGCCGCCATTATGCACAAGGTAGGGGTAATGGTAGCCATCAATTCCGACAATGCTGAAATGGCCAGAAGATTAAATCAAGAAGCGGCCAAAGTGATAAAGTATGGCGATGTTTCAGAAGAAGATGCTTGGAAAATGGTGACACTAAACCCTGCCAAATTGCTGCATTGGGATAAATTTACAGGTAGCATCAAAGAAGGAAAAGACGCTGATCTGGTGCTATGGGATGCAAATCCACTTTCAATTTATGCAAAACCTTTGCAAACTTATGTTGATGGCATTGCTTATTTCGATATAAATCAAGATTTGAAAATGCGTGAAAAAATGAAAGCTGAAAGGGTGCGATTGATAATTAAAATGATAGCGGCCAAAAAGAAAGGCGAAACGGTACAAAAACCTGTGTTTACTCCCGAACACTTTTGGGATTGCGAAACCGACCATTGATTGCTGAGTTTCAAATTTAAACTCCCGCTATAGTAGGCTGAATCTTTGCTCATTTTTTACCCTGAAAAATGAATTTTATTAGGCTTTGATATTCATTAACTCTTTGTAAACCAAATGAATAGGCAAGCCCATCACATTGTAAAACGAGCCTTCAATTCTTTCTATACCTACTAGGCCTATCCATTCTTGAATACCGTAAGCACCAGCTTTGTCAAAAGGTTTAAAATTGTGTATGTAGTAATGTAGTTCTTCGTCTGAAAAAGATTTAAAATAGACTTTAGAATGGTTGCTATATGCAATTTCCTCGTTTTTATATTTGATACAAAACCCAGAAACAACATCGTGTGGCTTACCAGACATTGATTTTAGCATTTCTAAAGCATGAGCTGCATCTTTTGGCTTGCCCAATATTTTGTTTTCTAAAATAACTACTGTATCGGCAGTAAGGATAATTTTTGATTTTGATTCTTCGTCAAATGCTGCTGCTTTCAACTTGGCAAGATATTGCGGCACATCTTGAAGTGGAATATCTGCAGGATATACCTCATCCGTATTCTTGATTTTCACTTCAAATTCAAATCCTGCTTGATGCAAAATTTCTTTTCTGCGTGGGGAACCCGAAGCCAGTAAAAGCGGAATTTGAAGTTTAAACATACTTATTGGGTGCTATTGTTGAATAATGGAGGATTGTTGGTGTTATAACAATATGTCTACTGTTATCAAAAAGCCCTTCTATATGGTTGCAAGTATTTGTTAAAACTGTTATTTGATTCTTCCTTTTATTCGTTTAGTTATGCAACAATTTAATATTTTTGACTACTTGTAAATTTCTTTACGGTGACCCACTTTTTTTATGTCTATGATTTTAATTATTTCTTTTATATCATATACTACCCGGTAATCTCCTATTCTGATTCGCCATAAATTTTCTTCTGTTCCTTTCAGCTTTTTACTTCCTAAAGGACGGGGCTCAGCTGCTAAAGATTCTATTGCGATTCCAATTCGTTTTATAATAGTATCAGGCAGTTTATAAAGCTCCTTCTCAGCACTACTGCTAACGGTAACTTTGTACATTTCTATAATTTACCTTTTTTTTGCAACGCCATTTTTACTTCTTCCCAACTTTTGCTGGGTTCATGTTTACGAGACTCTACAATAAGCATGTCAAGCATATCTTCAACCTCTTCTTGATGTTGTTGGAGTGTTTTTAAATCAATTTGTACGGCTATTCGCTCGTTTTTATGATTGGTAATAAAATGTACGCCTCTCATAATGTGGTGATTTTTTAAAAAATATGGAGTTATCTTTTCCTTTTAAATTTCATGATACAATACTTTTAAAATGAATAAAGTCTGCTTGTGTTTGTAACAACAAACTTTAATCCTAATCCAACACCATACATCTCCCATTCTTCAAATCATCCTCTACCTTTTTATATTTCTCTTCTTTCACAGAGCCATCTAGGTATTTTACCTTCACATTGTCGTTTCTGCCATATAATTTTTCTGAACGAATGGGAGCGTGCTTTTCTACCGCTGGTCTATCTTGGGTAGATGAGCCACCATTTGCATAGCCCAACGCAGATTCGCTTTCTTCTTTGGTCTCTTTCAACCGAGGTTGGCGTTGCTGCGGGCGTTCTTTGTATTGGCTCATGTCTTCTTGCAAAATATCGCATTTGAATAAGAAGGCAATGGTATCTTGATTCATTCGACCCATCAGCTTGTTGAATAAATCGTAAGCCTCGCCTTTATAGATTAATAGCGGGTCTTTTTGTTCATATACAGCATTTTGTACGCTTTGCTTTAAGTCGTCCATCTCACGCAAATGCTCTTTCCATTCTTGATCAATATAAGAAAGTACGGTATATTTTTCAATGGCTCTCGGCAACTCCAAGCCTTTTGAATCATACGCTTTTTTGAGGGGTACTATTACGTGTATTTGTTTCTTGCCATCGGTAATAGGCACTACTACATTTTCAATCTGGCTTCCTTGGCTAACGAACAATTTATTGAAAACATTCATCGATTTTTCAGCAATCGATTTTGATTTTGCTTGGTAATTCTTGAATGTATCTTCATACAGTTTCTTTATCAAAGCTTCATCTTTCATCGCAGAAAACTCTTCTTGAGCTACGGGCGGGTTAAAACCAAACGTGCCAATAAAATTGTAACGGAAGTTTTCAAAGTTTTTGTCTGATTTCGAACCGCTCATGATTACGGCATTCAAATCGTAAATCATATCGGCCAAATCCATCTGCAAGCGGTCGCCAAAAAGTGCATTTCTGCGTTTGGTGTAAATGGCTTTACGTTGCATATTCATCACATCATCGTATTCCAAAAGTCGTTTACGCATCCCGAAATTGTTCTCCTCCACTTTTTTCTGAGCTCGCTCAATAGAGCCTGTAATCATGCTGTGCTGTATTACTTCGCCTTCTTCCAAGCCCATTCTATCCATCAATTTTGCAATTCGCTCAGAGCCGAACAATCGCATCAAATTATCTTCTAAACACACATAAAATTGCGATGAACCTGGGTCGCCTTGGCGACCTGCACGCCCACGCAACTGCCTATCTACTCGTCTCGATTCGTGGCGTTCGGTACCAATAATGGCCAACCCACCTGCCTCTTTCGATTCGGGAGTGAGTTTTATATCTGTACCACGACCAGCCATATTCGTAGCAATAGTAACTGCACCCGAATGCCCTGCACCTGCCACAATTTCAGCTTCGCGGGCATGCTGCTTGGCATTTAATACATTATGTTTGATTTTTCGCATGGTAAGCATTCTACTCAATACTTCCGAAATCTCAACTGAAGTAGTACCCACCAATACTGGGCGACCTATTTTATTCAGTTCATTTATTTCCTCAGCCACAGCGTTAAATTTCTCACGCATGGTTTTGTATACTTTGTCGTCTAGGTCTTTTCTCACCGCTTTTACGTGGGTGGGAATGCTAACGACATCAAGCTTGTAAATTTCCCAAAACTCGCCCGCTTCGGTAGATGCCGTACCCGTCATACCCGCCAATTTGTGGTACATGCGGAAATAATTTTGTAGCGTAATAGTGGCATACGTTTGAGTAGCGTCTTCCACTTTTACGTTTTCCTTGGCTTCAATGGCTTGATGTAACCCATCAGAGTACCTTCGTCCATCAAGCACACGACCCGTATTTTCATCTACAATCTTTACTTTGCCATCTACAATAATATATTCAGTATCTTTCTCAAACATGGTATATGCTTTCAAAAGCTGGTTTACTGTGTGAATGCGTTCTGATTTGGCAGAATAATTTTTGATAAGTTGCTCGGTGCGTTCAAGTCTCAATTCTTCTGAAATGCTTGTGTCCTTCTCAATTTTATGCATTTCAACGCCAATATCTGGCATAATGAAAAATTGTTGGTCTTCGCCATCGCTGGTAATTAAGTTGATTCCTTTGTCTGTAAGATCGACTGAATTTTGTTTTTCATCAATAGTAAAATACAAAATTTCATCAGCCTTAGGCATCTCTTTCTGTGCATCTTGAAGATAATAATTTTCTACTTTTTGAAGAATAGCCCTAATGCCTTGTTCAGATAAATATTTGATCACAGGTTTATATTTCGGCATGGCTCTGGCAGCTCTAAGCAATGCCAATCCTCCAGATTTTTCATCAGTATCGCCTGCTTCAATTTTCTTTTTGGCTTCGTTTAATAATTCCAAAACCAATTTCTTTTGTTCATCTACCAACTTTTGAACCCTTGGTTTAAGCACATAAAACTCCTGTTCATCGCCTCTCGGCACGGGGCCTGAAATAATCAAAGGTGTACGGGCATCGTCTATAAGCACTGAATCGACTTCATCTACCATGGCAAAATGATGTTTGCGTTGCACCATTTCATCAGTGGATCGCACCATGTTATCTCTCAAATAATCGAAGCCAAATTCATTGTTTGTGCCATAGGTAATGTCGGCCGCATAAGCATTTTTACGTTCATCAGAATGCGGTTCGTATTTGTCGATACAATCTACTTTCAGTCCGTGAAATTCAAAAAGTGGAGCGTTCCACTCGCTATCTCGTTTGGCTAGATAATCGTTTACAGTAACAATATGGACTCCCCTACCCGCCAAAGCATTGAGAAAAGCAGGTAAAGTAGATACCAATGTTTTACCCTCACCAGTAGACATTTCCGCTATTTTACCTTGATGCAATACAGCTCCACCAATTAACTGTACATCGTAATGCACCATATTCCAGGTGATTTTATTGCCTGCTACAGTCCAAGTATTGTGCCAAGTGGCTGTGTTGCCGTTCATTTCAATACCATCCCCTTTCTTTTTTATAAAGAAATAATGGTCTGTTTCTGAGGCTGTAACTGTTAGTTTTTTATTTTCGGTAAATCTTCTTGCCGTCTCCTTTACAATAGCAAATGCGGTGGGTAATACTTCCAAAAGCACTTTCTCCAGTTCTTCATCGCGTTGCTTTTCAAGGGCATCTAATTGGTTGAAAATGGTTTCCTTTTCGGAAAGCTCCATCTCTTCTTTTTCTTCCAATTGAAGTTTAAGTGCGGCAAGTTCTGTATCTATTTCTGCTAAATATTCGTTGATTCGGGCTTTTACTTTGGCTGTTTCACCCCGCAATTCATCGTCAGAAATGGTATTGATTCTATTGTATTCTTCAAGTGTGTCGTCAACATAAGGTTTTATAACTTTGATGTCGCGGTCGGATTTGGTTCCGAATATCTTGGCAAGTAATCCCAGCATGGTTTAATTGTATTTCTATATATTGAATCTCGAAATCGACAAATGTAAAGGTGGCAAAGTTAGTGCTTCGCTTTTAACTTTCATTCTTTGAAAGAAAAAATATAGTGCAGAATACTGTGTATAGATTTCAGCTTTTTCAGGACACATCAGGACACAAACTCTTGTAATCTCGGCTTACTTTGCAAAACCAATTTAGCATTACTCATTCATCATTAAACATTTTCAAAAGTGAAATTTCAGAAAAAAATCGAGTATAAATATGTGTCTTACCTATGGGACGATGCCAAAGCTGCCGCTCTCAGTGCTGATGAAGTAGATTTATTCATCTATCGTTCTAATCTTTTAGGTGCTGATTTGAGACTAACCAACTATGCAGGGGGCAACACAAGCTGCAAAGTGAAAGACAAAGATCCTTTAACAGGCAAAAAAGAAGAAATAATGTGGGTAAAAGGCTCTGGTGGCGATATTGGCACTTTGAAAAAAGCCGGATGTGCCTCACTTTTTGTGGAAAAACTGCACGACTTAAAAAAAATATACCGCGGGCTTGAGTTTGAAGATGAAATGGTTGAATTATTCAACTACTGCCTTTTTAACTTAAAGTCCGCAGCACCATCTATCGATACTCCACTTCATGGCTTGTTGCCTTTTAAGCATATCGATCATTTGCACCCCGATGCTTTAATAGCCATTGCAGCAGCCAAAGATGGTGAAAAAATAATGAAAGGAATATGGGGCGATACCATTGCTTGGATTCCATGGCAACGGCCAGGTTTTGATTTGGGTTTGAAATTAGAAAAATGTATCAAAAAAAATCCTGACATCAAAGGCATTATTTTGGGTGGACACGGACTTTTTACTTGGGGCGATACTTCGTATGAAAGCTACATCAATACATTAAACACAATCGAAGAAGCGAGCGAATATTTGGCTAAAAATTATGGAGTAAAACGTTCCATCTTTGGTGGTAAAAAGAGAGATTCCCTTTCTCCAGAAGCAAGAAAAGAACAAGCGTCACTAATTATTCCAAGATTGAGAGGGTTGGCTTCTTCTTATGTGCGTATGGTGGGTGGCTTTACTGATGATGAAAGGGTGTTGGAATTTGTGAATAGCCACGATTTGAATCGTTTGGCTGCCATCGGCACTTCTTGCCCCGACCATTTTTTACGCACCAAAATTCAACCCTTAGTTTTAGCTATTGCTGCCGATGCAGATATCGACAGCCCCGAAGTGATTGCCAAATTGGAAACCCAATTTGCCGAATACAGGGAAATGTATAAAGGCTATTACGACCGTTGCAAAAAAGAAAACAGCCCTGCCATGCGTGATCCCAATCCAGTGGTAATTGTGTACCCGGGTGTAGGAATGTTCAATTTCGCCAAAGACAGACAAACCGCTCGTGTATCAGGCGAATTTTATATCAATGCCATCAATGTAATGAAAGGGGCTGAAGCAGTAAGTGATTATCAAGGCTTACCAGAACAAGAGGCATTCGACATCGAATATTGGTTGCTGGAAGAAGCAAAGCTGCAAAGAATGCCTAAAGAAAAGCCGCTTTCACGCAAAGTAGCTATCATTACTGGCTCTGGTGGAGGAATAGGCAAAGCCATAGCAAAGAAATTAGTAGAAGAAGGGGCGTGCGTAATGCTTTCAGATTTGAACCAAACTTGGCTAGAAGAAGCGAAAGACGAATTTGTGAAGCTATTTGGTAAAGATGTAGTGCGTGGCGTATGGCTTGATGTAACCAAAGCCGATGCTATTACAGAAGCGTATAAACAAGCTTCTCTGGCATTTGGCGGGGTAGATATTATAGTGAATTGTGCCGGATTGGCCATTTCAAAACCCCTGGAAACCACCGAAGAGAAAGATTGGGATTTGCTTTACGATGTGCTTGTAAAAGGCCAGTTCTTAATGAGCAAAATGGGTGTAGAAGTATTGAGAAAACAAAAATTAGGTGGCGACATCATAAATATCGCTTCTAAAAACGGCTTAGTTTCAGGGCCAAACAATCTGGGATATGGTTCAGCCAAAGCAGCACAAATTCATGGCACACGCCTATTGGCTGCCGAATTGGGCAAAGATAAAATACGGGTAAACTGTGTAAATCCGGATGCTGTAATTGGCGGTTCGAAAATATGGGAAACCAATGGATGGGCAGAAGGCAGAGCAAAAGCGTATGGTATTACGGTAGATGAGCTGCCCAAATTCTATGCTTCGCGCACTTTATTGAATGAAATTATTTATTCTGAAGATATTGCCAATGGCGTGTTTGCCTTTGTGGGTGGCTTTTTAAATAAATCTACTGGAAATATTTTAAATGTAGACGGTGGCGTAGCGGCTAGCTTTGTGAGGTGAAAATTATTCTATACTTCCCGAAGGTTCAAACTTTTGGGAAGTTTTAATGCTAAATCCTATATTTCTGAAGTCACTAATTCAAGGCAGTGGAAATTTATACTATGTTTCATCAATCAGAAATTTTAACCATTTTTGTAACACGATTAAATAGCAATTTGTATGAGAGTATTATTAGATATACAAGACAAAAAGGCAGTACACTTACTTGAAGTGTTAAAAGGCTTATCGTATGTGAAAACTAAAACAATATCTAACGAAAAAGCGGTATTGATAGAGGAAATAAAGGAAGCAGTAGAAAATCTTGCATTGGCGAGACAAGGAAAATCAACATTAAAAACAGCACGAGATTTGTACAATGAACTATAGTGTATTGCCTATTGCGCCATTTGACAGGCAATTGAAACGGTTGTGCAAAAAATATCCCTCACTCAAGCAAGAATATTTTGAATTAATTGAAAGCCTAGAACAAAACCCAGAACAAGGAATTAAACTGGGCAATAATTGCTATAAAATACGGCTAGCAATCGCAAGTAAAGGGAAAGGCAAAAGTGGAGGTGCAAGAGTGATAGCAAATTTTGTAATTGAAGATGCAACAGTATTTCTGCTATCTATTTATGATAAGTCTGAACAACTAAACCTTAGCGATAAGGAATTATATGAATTGTTGAAGTTTGTCTCATTATAGAAACTAACGCAGCAACACAATCTAAGATAGAATTCCGTGAAGTCAGGTGTTTCCACCTGACTTTTTTTTGTGGTGCAGGGAGCTGTCTCGTCCTAAAAAAAGTTTACAGTTGAGCAGTTAATCCTGCCATAAATTTACAAGCTTTCTCCTTGCACTTTTCCTTATTTACTCTCAAAGAAATAGAACTTTAGATTCTGGGGCTAAGTTGTAGAGCATTGCAAATGCTATATAGCTGGGTTATAATCTATTCTAAAATGTTAATCTTTGAAAATGATTTTCATTTCAAAAACACTTTGGTCTCTTTTGTATGGGTAATACTCTCCAAACATAAGGTACTCATTTGGGTTTTGCTTGTATAAATCAATGATTTTATACGGTACTTTCTTTACCTTTCCATTTGCAATTCTTTTGTTCTTAATTCTACCATATCCAAGGTCACTCCCTGATTTTTCATTGTAAACTGAGGCTTCTTTATAAAAAAATACGATTGAGTCTGAGAAATATGGGTATCCATTTAAATTTAAATTATGACCATCTTCCAAAGAAAAATTAATGATAATGTGATCATTTGGAGTTTCTTTTAACACAGAAAATATCATGTGAGTAGTATCAACAGTTAATAAATTATAAATAGTATCGAGATTTATAACATATTCTTGATTGGTAGTATCTACAACTATTTTATTTTCAAAATTTTTCCACAAACCATTCCGAAGCTTCACATTTGTAAATTTATTTCCAACCCTAACACTTGATGTATCAAAATTGGTTTGCGTTATTTTTTGATGCTCGCCATCATAAACTGTAGGTTTTACATTTTCAAACATTATTTTCGTTAGTTTGGCTTCATTAGAATGCAGATAACCCCAATGGTCGGCATCAGTGTCAAATAATTCTTTTGACATTCTTAAATCGTAGAAGTCAGACATATCCAAAATAATAGCGTGTAGTGAATCAACCAATATTTTGTGAAGCCTTTGTCTTTCTCCTTTGCCGACCGTATCCTTAGTGTGTTGGCCTGCTGTTTGCTGTGTTTGATCTGATTTTGAGCAGGAGTAACAAATAAATACTATTCCAAAACATACCAAGAGGCTTATTTTGAATTTTAATACGATTTTAATTATATCCATGTCATTTATTTTTTTCTTAAAGGTAGAACATTTCTAAAAAGATACAACCTCGCTGTTTAGTTTTTCAAATGCCATAAGATGGGGTTTACTTTCATCCCGTTATTCGATATTTGCAATGTCGAATCCAAATAAAAAACGATTTGCATACCCTCTTACTTTTCGTTCATCCCAAATCCTCAGTATTTACCCTCCCTGAGGTATCGTTCATCCCAAATCCTCAGTATTTACCTTGCCTGAGGTTTCATTCATCTTAAATACCGAGTATTTAGCTTGCCTGAGGT